>CAZUUP010000687.1:0-3010 GCA_964623105.1 uncultured Akkermansia sp. | reverse complement strand
GCCTTCGGCACCGGAGCGGGAGCAGGGGCCGCGGGCTTGGCCGGAGCCGGCTTCACCTCAACTTTGGGTGCTGCAACCGGTGCCGGGGCAGGCACTGGCTTAACCTCGACCTTGGGCGGGGCCGGCGGAGTTGGGGGAGCCGGCGGCACGGGTGGAACCGCGGGAGGCACTGGCGGCAGCTTTACGTCCGATTTTGGTTCGTCAGTCTTCGGCGGATCCTTCTTCTCCACCAGCAACTCACCGCGATCCTTCAATCCGCTGTCCACGCTCCACTTGGAGACGAGGTAGGTGTATTTCTCGAACTTCTTTTCCTGCTGCAGTTTTTCCTCCAGCTTCTTCGTCTTTTCCGCAAATTCCTTGTCGAGCTTCTCCTTGTCCTCCGGCTTCTCATCCTTGCCCGGTGTCCGTTGCTTCGGGAAATCACCCGTCACCGACAGCGCGAAATGCAGGGCAGACTCGTCGCTGGTCTTCTTCCCGACCCGGGCCGTGTAGGTAAATCCGTCAAACGTCTCGATCTTCAGCACCGCAGGCGTCTTCATGCCGGTGTCCTCCGGCTTCGCATCGGCCGCCACCACGTCGTTAAACGACGGACTGGCCAGCACGCTGCCGAGCGAGGCGACCTTGTTCGTGTCCAGCACCTCCCCCGCGCGGGCATCCGCCAGCTTCCATTCGCCGCCTTCCGTCTCGCGCGAAACCCGCCACGAATTGGTCGCATTCGTTGCGGTCAGGGAAACCGATTTCACCTTCTCCACCTTGAAAAACTCCTTGTCCAGCCACTGCTCCGGCTTTGGCTCGGCTTCGCCAAACGTCTCGGAAACCAGCGCCGCCATCCCGGGCTTGGCACTGGTCATGATCCACCGGCCCACCGGAAAGTCACCCCCGCCGAAAGGCGACGGACTTTCCGACTTCTTCACCTGCTTCTTCCCCAGCACCATCGAGCGCAGCGTCTTGCCGCTTTTGTCCTTGAACTCGACCGCCGTCCCGCTGCCCGCGCCCTTGCCCGGCTCGACCAGTTCCATCCGCGCCAGTTGCGACGCGCCAATCTGCTCCGACTGCACCACCTTCAGATCCGCAGCCTTGCGGATAAGATCGCCAATGGTCGAAAAATTCGCCGGGTAATCCTGCCGCTCCTTGACCCGCCACAGGTCGTCCTGTTTGACCAGGCTGACGACCTGCTTGTCCTGCGTGATAACCACCTGGGCAACGTCGTTGACTTGAAAGACCTCCAGCAGCTTCTGGCCCAGGGTTCCCCCCGAAGAGGCATACTCGGCATTGTCTTTCTTCAGATAGACCAACCCCGCGCCACCGACGACGGCGAGGAGGGCGATGAGAATCGTGAGCTGTTTGCGGTTCATTTTGCGGCAGTGCGTTTACGTTTGAAAAGCGCCAGGGCCAGCCCGGAGAAGGTTACCAGCAGCGGCATCCCGGCTATGTTGATCCACTTGATGCGGTTCTCCAGCGAATCAATGTCACGCCGGAGATTCTTCCGCTCCTCCTTCAATTCCTTCTTCATCCGGCCCTCCTCCTTGCGCAGCTTCTCGATTTCCTGCTGCTGCTCGGGGGACAGGATGAACCGCTGGTTCTTGTCCTTGTTGCGCTGAAGCTCATTGAGTTTCCGCTGAGTCTCCTGAAGCCCTTCCTCAAACTTCTTGATCTTCGCGCGATAGTTGTCCTCAGCCTTTGCCTGCATCTCGCGCACCAGCGTAAACGGCCGGTTCAGCGTGGCCCGGCTGCGCGTCCCGATCAGGTTGCTGTCACCGGAGAGCTGCTCGACGAAGTTTTGCAACAGCGTCAGGTTCCCGTTCCGCGGGATGACAATCCGCTGGCCGAACATCTCCTGAATTTGTACACAGAACTGGTCGAACAGCATGTCGGCGTCCGCCACCAGGATCACCGCCGTCTCGCCCGCCGACTCCTTCAACGAATCGGGCTTCTTCTCATCCTTCTTGTCCTTGCCATCGGCATCCTTCTTGTCCGCCGGGTCAGCGGGTTTGCCATCCGGGAACGCAGTCTTGAACTTGCCCGTCAGCCGGATTGCCAGTTCGCGCTTCTTGTTGTCCGACTTGAACTCCTTCGCAATCTGCTCCCCGGAAAGCTGGGCCAGAAAGCCCTCCACCATCTGGGATGCCTCGGTGCTCTGCACCAACACGGTCTTCTTCAGGCCCTCCACCGGGGAACCGGTGAAAGATCCGGCGAACGGCATCAGGATGTTGTCAATCTGCGCTGTGATGACATCGTCCTTGTTGATCCCCTGTGGATTGATCGAGAGGACCGCCGGCGCGCTCTCCGGCCGGTTGCCGCGCATCATTCGGGTGAGGAAATTCATGTCCGCCACCACCTTGCTCTTGTCCATTTCCACACCCCACGCCTTCAGCAAGCGGTCGAGCGAGGACGAGGTCGGCTGGCTCGGCATCATCGGGTTGCCAGGGTTCTGGCGCGCATCAATCACCGACACCGGATCGAGATAGGCGATCAGCTTGCCGCCCCGCATCAAAAACTGGTCGATCGCATATTGAGCCTTCTCGGTGATGTCCTTGGGGTGCGCCACAATCAGCACCTTGATGTCGGAATCGATCTGCTCCGCCGTCATCTCCACCTGCTTCACCTCGAAGTCACGTTTGAGCTCGCTCACAAACACCCACGCCGGCTGGCCCTGCATCCCCTGCCGCATCATCATCGGATTCATCTGCTGTCCAAAGGCCGGCAACGCCGTCATCACGCCCACCGTCACCTTCGAGCTTGCGCCGGCCCGGGAAATCGCGCGGGAAAGGTCATACTCCAGGTATTTCTCCCGCTCCGGCGACAGGAACGGCAGCGCCACCTTCTGATCCAGGCAACTTACCGCGATGCCGAGATAAATCTTTTCCCCGGTCTGGGTCATCTGGCCTTCCACACCGTCGATGTTCGCGGAATCCTCGGCATCCGAATCCGGACGCGGATTGAGCTTCTCGATCTCGATGTTGCCGTTGGCATACTGCTTGTATTCCCCGAGCAACTCCTCCACCCGCTG
>CAZUUP010000686.1:0-3019 GCA_964623105.1 uncultured Akkermansia sp. | reverse complement strand
TGGGGAGGGGGTGCGAGGAGAGTGGGGGGCGGGGCGGGTGCGGGGGGTGGGGGTTCCAGCGCGGGAGCGGGTGGTGTATTCGCTGGGGGAGGTGGGGGAGGAATCGGTGGTGTTTACGCGGCGGTATGAGATGCGAACGGTGGGGGAGGGGGCGGGGATGAGTTTGACGGGGGTGGCAACGAATCGGTTTGACCTGGTGCGGGGGTTGCCGCTGGCGATGTCGTTTGCGGGGGAATTGGCGGAGGTGGTGGAGGGGCGGGAACGGCGCGTGGGATTGACGGTGGAGTATCGTTTGCTGGAGGGGCGGGAGTTGGCGGACGCGGCGGGGCGGGGGAAAGGAGTTGCCAAGGCGGCGCAAGGGGTGGCGAAGCGTTTGACGACGGTGGAGTACGAGGCGTTGTGGCGGGATTTGCGGGGAGCGGATCCGCTGCGGCAGCGGGCGGCGGTGGGGCGGTTGGCGGGCTATCAACCGGCGGGGAATCGCGCGGAGGTGGTGCGGGTGCTGGTGGGGTTGGCGGGGAGCGGGGAGGTGTTGCTGCGGGCGGCGGCGGTGAAGGCGCTGGCGGTGTGGGGAACGGTGGCGGAGGAGAAGGTATTGCTGGCAGCGTTGGACGACCGGGAGTTGCCGGTGCGAATGGCAGCGATGGAGGGCGTGGCGTTTATGGGGTCGGCGCGGGGGGCGGCGGCATTGGCGGAAATGGTGGCGGCGGGGCGGGATTTCAGCCAGGCGAGCCGGGCGTTGCGGGGAATGGGGGCGGTGGCGGAGGGGGCGGTGGTGGAGTTGTTGGAGCGGGGAGATGTGCCGGCGCGGCGGGAGGCGTGTCAGATGTTGCGGGTGATTGGTTCGGCGAAGTCGTTGCCGGCTTTGCGGGAGGCGGTGAAGGATTCGGACAGTTTGGTGGCGCTGCTGGCGCGCGAGGCGGCGAAGGTGGTGGCAAACAAACAGTAGGTCCAGAGGCTCCAAGTTCGACGTACGAAAGGGGCGGGAAGATTTTGGAGCGGGGAGGGTGCAAAAGCGTTGGCAAAGCGGGGCGGGGTCCATAGCTTTGGGACATGGCGTTTGCGGATTTTCCAGTGCAGGAGCAGAGCGTGCAGTTGTTGCAGCGCAGTTTGGAGCGCGGGCGGTTGGCGCATGCGTACTTGCTGACGGGGGATGACCTGGGGCATCTGGAGGCGGTGGCGCGGACGCTGGCGATGACGCTGAATTGTGAGCGTCCGGTGCGGCGGGGGGAAGGGGTGGCGGTGGATTGCTGCGGGAAGTGCTCGAGTTGCCGGCGGATTGCGGAGGACAATCATCCGGATGTGGGGTGGGTGCGGCCGGAATCGAAGATGCGGGTGATCACGATCGAGCAGGTGCGGGAGTTGATCGGGGGGATGAATTTGAAGCCGAAGGAGGCGGGGTACAAGGTTTCGGTGCTGGTGGGGGCGGATCGGCTGAACGTGCAGGCGGCCAACGCATTCTTGAAGACGCTGGAGGAACCGCCGCCGCGGTCGGTGTTGATCTTGTTGTCGAATGATCCGCAACGGTTGTTGGAGACGATCTTGTCGCGGTGTTTGCGGCTGAATTTCGCGGGGGACGGGACGCTGTCGATGGCGGAGGCGGATCGGGAGTGGTTGCGGGAGTTTGCGGAGACGTGTGCAGCGGGGAAGGGCGGATTGTTGGGGCGATATCGATTGCTCGGGGTGGTGCTGGGGCGGTTGCGGACGGTGAAGGCGGAGATTGAAAAGACGCTGACGGCGCGGTCGCCGCTGGAAAGGTACGAGGATGCGGAGCCGGATTTGCGGGACAAGTGGGAGGGGGAACTGGCGGCGGCGATCGAGGCGGGCTACCGAGGACGGCGGGCGGGCTTGTTGATGGCGGTCGAGTGGTGGCTGCGGGACGTGTGGTGTCAGAAGGTGGCGGCGGGTGAGGATTTGCTGGTGCTGCCGGAATTGGGGGCGACATCGCGACTGGTGGCGGGGCGGATTTCGGCGGAGGAGGCGGCGGAGAATTTGCGGAGCCTGGAGCGGACGCAGCGATTTTTGGCGACGAATGTGCAGGAGTCGCTGGCGTTGGAGGTGGGGTTGTTGAAGTTGCGGTTGTGAGCGGGGGGCGGTTTGGCCGGGCCTTTTGAGTCGCTGAAGCCGAACCGACCGCGGAGGCACGATGGGTTTCGAGGAAGGGTGAGGTTGGAATCGGCGTTAGAGCGGGGCATTCAGTGAGCAAAGTTGGGGGCAAACCTTTCGATCTCTCCGTGGGGGCGCGTCCCTCGGCGGTTCTTTGGAATCGGGTTGGCTGGATGCGGGGGGGCGAGTCCAAGGGGAAAGTTTTGGGTTTGGGGTAGGTCTGGCGTTGGGGAAGACGGTTGGGTAAAGTCGCGGGGCATGGCACAACCGGTGTGGAAATCTTCGGATGGGGAATCGGTGTGGCAGGTCTTATTTGTGGCGGGATTTGGGTTGGTGCTGGGGGTGGGTTTGTTGAAGTGGGGGAATCCGGTGGTGTTGGATGAGGCGGTGGAGGTGCCAAAGAACCGGATCGAATTGATTTTTCAGGCGTGGCCGCTGGTCTGGGGGGTGGTGTTGGTGGCGATGGTGGTGGGGTTGGGTTTCTGGCGGGTGGCACGGACGGGGACGGGGACGCCGTGGTGGGTGTTGGGGTTGCCGGCGACGTGGTTTGTCTGGCAGTTGATGTGCGGTGCGCAGAGCATCCGGCCGGACCTGACGCGGGTGACGTTGCTGCATTTTGGGGCGTGTCTGGGGTGTTTTTACGCCGGGGTGTTTGGGCTGGCGAAGGTGGAGCGGTTGCGGTTGTTCTGGTTGTTTTTGGGGACGGGACTGGCATTGGTTTTGGTGCAGGGATGGCAGCAGCATTTCGGCGGGTTGGAGGAGACGCGGCGGTATATTCTGGAGCAGATGGGGGATCGGCCGTTGTCGCCGGAGTTCGCCAAGAAGATTCAGAGCAACCGGATTTTCTCGACGCTGGTGTATCCGAATGCGCTGGCGGGGGTGATCATCCTGCTGCTGCCGGTGGTCCTGGGGG
>CAZUUP010000685.1:0-3020 GCA_964623105.1 uncultured Akkermansia sp. | reverse complement strand
GCATCGAGACGGACAAGTTCGGCAGCAGCACGGGGGCGTTGTCAGAATTGAAATCAGCATGAAAACCCTCTGCTTGCTTGTTCTCGCCTCGCTGGCCACCTCGCTGCCGGGTCGCGCGGTCACGTCTGAAATTGCGGATGCCGAGGCGCGGCGGAAGGAGGTCCGGCAGACCTTCCTCAATGATGTCGTCCCGTTCCTCAAGGCGAACTGTTTCGAGTGCCACGGCAACAAGAAGCGCAAGGCGGGCGTGGACTTTTCACGCATGATCAACCGTCCGGAGGGCGCTGACTATCGACGCGTCTGGCAGCTTGCCCTCAACAGTGTGCGGGATCATGAAATGCCACCGCGCGAGGCGGACAAGCAGCCGAGCGAGGCCGAGCGGAAGCGATTCGCAGACTGGATCGGCACGATCAAGTTCCTCAGCGTGAAAGACCCCGGCGCGTTCGTGATCCGCCGGCTGACGAAGGTCGAGTATGGCAACACGTTGCGCGACCTGCTGGGCGTGGACCCGGCTGTGGCGTCCGAGTTGCCGGAGGACGTGGCCGGCGCGGGGTATCTCAACGCTCTCTCGCCGTTGCAGACGGAGCAGTATCTCGGCGTCGCGCAAGCAGCGCTCGATCAGGCGCTCGGCCCGGCGGGCAAGCCGACGAAGCTGGCGAAGACGCTGTTGGGCGATCCCCCTTCGCCGCGCGGCGACGCGCATGAGGCGGCGCGGAAAGTCGCCCGTTCATTCGCCCGCAGCGCGTTTCGCCGGCCGCCGGCAGACAACGAAATCGAAGTGCTGCTGAAAGTTTTCGACCTCGGACGGGAGAACCAGCTCGCCCACCCGGAGGCCCTGCGGCTGATGCTCAAGGCCGTGCTGGTTTCGCCGCAGTTCCTCTTCATCACTCCCGCGCAGGCGGCGGAGTCGGGCCAGCCGATTGTGCCGTTGGATGATTACCAACTCGCGTCGCGGCTGTCGTATTTCCTCTGGGCCACCATGCCGGATGCGGAACTCATCACGCTCGCGGACCGCGGGCAGTTGCACGAGCCGGCGGTGCTCCGCGCGCAGGTGAGGCGCCTGCTCGCGGACCAACGCGCCCGCGCGCTGTTCGATGGCTTCGGCGCACAATGGCTCGGCGTGGGCGGCCTCAAGGGCAAGACCTTCGACACGGCGAAGTTTCCGCAGATGACGCCGGAGTTGCGCGCGGCGTTGTATGACGAGACGCGGCTGTTCTTCGAGAGCATCGTGCGCGAAAACCGGAGCGTGGTGAATTTCGTGGATGGTGATTACACCTTCCTCAACGGCACGCTCGCTCCGCTCTACGGCCTTGAAAAGAGCATCAAGGGCCCCGAAATGCGCCGCGTGCAGCTCACCGACGCGAACCGAGGTGGCATCCTCGGCATGCCCGGCGTGCTTGCGGTGACCTCGATGCCGGAACGCACCAGCGCCGTGAAGCGCGGTGCCTGGGTGCTTGAACAAGTGCTCGGCCAGCATGTGCCGCCCGCACCCGCGAATGTCCCGACCTTGGAGAAGCAGGACCGGAAGAAGGTCGCGAACCTGACCCTCCGTCAGCGCACCGAGTTGCACCGCAACAATCCCGCCTGCGCCAACTGCCACAAGCTGCTCGACCCGATTGGTTTTGGCCTGGAGAACTTCGACGCGATCGGCCGCTGGCGCGACAAGGATGATTCCGGCGGGGCGATTGACGCGGCGGGCGAGTTGCCCGGCGGCAAGCGCTTCACCACGCCAAAGGAGTTGAAAGCCATCATCGCCGGACGCCAGGACGAACTCGCGCGCAACCTTGCAGAGAAGCTCCTGGCCTACGCCTTGTGCCGTCAGCTGGAGGGTTACGACGAGATTGTCGCGGATCGATTGACCGAAAACCTCGCGCGCGCCGGCTACCAAATGCAGACCTTGATCACGGAGATTGTCACCAGTTATCCTTTCCTAAATCGCCGCGTCCAAACCACAGTTACAGCCAATGCAAAGTAAATTCCTCCTCTCGCGCCGCACCTGTCTGAAAGGACTCGGTGCCACGCTCGCCCTGCCACTTTTGGAAAGCATGGGTTGGGCGGAAGCCAAGGCCCCCAAGCCGCCGGTGCGCCTGGCCTTCATGTATATGCCCCACGGCGTCATCATGGACCAGTTCTGGCCCAAGTCGCCCGAGAGTTTTCTGACCACCCCGCCGCCGGCGCTCGCATCGCTCCGGCCCGTGCTCGACCAGTGCTTGCTGGTCAAAGGCATCTCCGGCGTGCCCATCGCGCCATTCAACGGTGCCCCGCACGCGCTCGAACTCTCCACCTGGCTGACCGCCAAACTTCCCGATGCCCGCCAGCGCAACCGGATCAACATCGGCATCTCCGCCGACCAGATCGCGGCGAACTACGTCGGCGGCTTCACGTCGTTGCCGTCGCTGGAACTCGCCACGATGCCGCAGACGCACAAGGAGAACCAGGAAGGCCTGAACGAAGGCTACTACACGCACTGCAGTTTCAGTTCGCCGACTCAGCCATTGCCCGCCGAGATCAATCCGCGCGTCGTGCTGAACCGCCTCTTCGGCAAGACCAATCAGCCCGGCCAGCCCACGCAGGCCAATCCCCTCGACCGCCGGATGCTCGACCTCGTGCTCGGCGGCGCGCGGGATCTGCGCCGGCGGTTGCCCAAGACCGATCAGGAGAAGCTCGACGAGTATCTCGACAGCGTGCGGTCGGTGGAACGCCGCATCGCCGCCATCGAACACCGCCAGAAGGAAGCAGCCCTCGCGAAAGCCGGCGTCAGCACTTCCAAACGCAATGCGGCCGACTCTCCGCCCATCGAGATCAAGATTCCCGAGGGCGACAAGCGCAGCGAATACATGCAGGTCATGTGCGACCTGAACGTCCTCGCATTCCAGACCGACACCACGCGCGTGAGCACCTACATCGGCTCCACGCCCAACGGCGTTTCCTATCCCGAGCTGGGCTTCAAGAACGAGCATCACTCGCAGACACACCACAACAACGAGGCGGAAATGGTCCGCAAGGTCGCCGCCATCACC
>CAZUUP010000684.1:0-3037 GCA_964623105.1 uncultured Akkermansia sp. | reverse complement strand
CGCTTCGGCCCCGACGGCATCACCCTCTGCGATCCGAACCGCGCGAGTGAAGGGGCGGACAAGGTGTTCGTGAGGGTTTACGAGCGGGCGATTTGAAGTTGGTTGTTGAATTCGGAACGGACAACGAAAGACTCCCTCTCATGGCAACGCTTGCTGACTACTACCGAGACCTGCTCGCATGGGAAGAGCTGCCTTTCACCAGTTTGATCGAGCTTTGGCCTGCGGAGTTAGCCCGACAAGTCGAGGAAGATTTCCAACTCGGGGTGGGTGCCAGTGGGATCAAAGGCGTTTCGTGCCCGATACGCCCGGGCAGCAGCAACCAATCCATCGGGAATCAGGTTGAAGAGTTTACCGTGTCGCGGCTTGCTCCGCACACGGTGAAGTTCAAAATCCTCCCCTGCTCTGGAGCCGGTTATCCAGACAAGACTCTCGTTCAGAACGGGTCCGGGCTAAAGATTGCTTTTGAAATCAAGGCGACCAGCGACTGGAACCCATCGGATTCGAATCGCCGGGTGCTGACTTCTTCATCGGAGAAGATTCGCCGCGCCTTCAAACCACCAGTCCATCACTTGCTCTGCACACTGCTCTACACGGTGCAGGATGGCAGTGCGCGGATTGACGCGGTGCGACTGGATTTCATCGAGCCGACGACCTCGGTGAACGTCCGACTGGAGGCTTCAGTGAACCACAAGATTCTAACCAGCGGGCCGCACAGGACCGTCGTTCTTTGACCCAGCCATGATTCTGCAAGAGACAGCCATGTCATTCAGAAAGGACTTTCAGAAAGTCCACATGGAGTTGCGCTCTTTCTTCGAGTTCAAGCGTCCCACTGGCACGGAGCACCGGGATTTTGCCCAGGTTTCTGTGCCGGTTTACGAAAACGAATTCTGGACCTCGAAGCAGCGCGCCGGTCACTCGCTACACGAAGTTTCCTACCGCGCTTGCTACAAACCACAACTTCCTGACTTTTTCCTCCGCCGTTTCGCCAAGCAAGGAAGCCGCGTTTACGATCCATTCATGGGACGGGGGACGACTTTGATTCAAGCACGCCTGCGCGGATGTGAAGTGATCGGCAACGATGCAAATCCTCTTGCCACCGTCTTGGCCGGGCCCCGGCTCAATCCGCCCCATCCCGATGAAGTGGCAGCGCGGTTGGCGGAAGTCCGGCTCAATCACATGGAGGAGGAAAAAGATGAACTGCTGGTCTTCTTCCACCCGAAGACGCTCGCCGAGATACTTTCCTGGCGCAGTTATTTTCAGCGGCGCCGCCGTGCCGCGATGTTTGACCCCGTTGACGCTTGGGTCGAGATGGTCATCTGCAATCGCCTGACCGGACACTCCAGCGGTTTCTTCTCGGTTTACACCCTGCCTCCCAATCAAGCTGTCTCCGTCGAGTCACAGCGCAGGATCAATGCGAAGCGAAAGCAAACTCCGGAATATCGGGACACGAAACAACTCATCTTAAAGAAGACGCGTCAACTGCTGTCGGACCCGCTGCCGGCGGAATATCCCGGCACAGCCTCACATCTGCTCGTCGGGCAGGCGGACAGCACGCCGGACATTCGGGACTCCTCGGTTGACCTCATCGTCACCTCTCCGCCGTTCCTAGACACGGTGGATTACCTTCAGGACAACTGGTTGCGGATGTGGTTCTGCCAAATCGAAACTGCGCGGCCTACGCTCTGGCAATTCCGGCGGCTGGGCGACTGGCTGGAGAAAATGACCTCGTGCTTCAATGAGTTCCGACGCGTCCTTGTTAACGATGGACTGATTGCCTTCGAAGTCGGCGAGATCCGCAAAGGAGTCTTGCGATTGGAGAACCAAGTTATCCAAGCGGCAGTCGAGGCGGGGCTGCGTCCGGAGTGTGTCCTCATCAACTCACAGCAGTTCACCAAGACGGCGAATTGCTGGGGCGTGGAGAACAATCGGGATGGAACCAACTCCAACCGGATTGTCCTATTGCGCAAACGAGACTGAAGCACTCGGCCAGTGCTGACGGCACGCGCGCCTACGTCGGCCACGGCGTGGACAGCCTCACCGTCGGCCTCGTGGACGCCGCCGCCAAGGTGCGCGACTTTAACCCGAAATCAGAGGCAGGGATTGAGTAACCACGGATGGACACCGATGAACACGGATGGGAACGAACATCGAGACGATGCTGGGAATTTTCCCAGCTCCAAAGTGATCCGTTGAACAGATCATCGGGCTGAGCTTGCTTATCCGTGTTTATCCGTGTCCATCGGTGGTTCAACTCCGGCGTTCGGGTTTAACCGCAGCGCGGCATTTCTGGAGGGAGGAAGAAGGATGGGGCATCTCGCCATCCATCACTGCTTTTGCAACTTTGGCGGCTGGTTCGTCTGCACAGGCGGGCGGTTCGTGAAGATGATAAATACAGGATCATTCGTGGATACCGGCGGTCTGTTCGTCACGGGTGGCGGACGGTTCGTGAAGATGATGAAGGGCGGAGCATTCGTGATGGGCGGCCGCTTGAGAGGTGGCCGTTGCTCGGGTGCGAGTCGTTTGGGTTCCATCGGGACGATGGGTGACGCCGGGGGCAGCGGCGAAGGCGGCGGAATTGGCGCGGGCGGCAGTGGAGGTGGCACTGGCGGAGCTGGTGGGGTGATTGGTCGTGCGGGCAGGGGCTTTGCCGGCGGGGTTGGTTGAGCCAGCAGGTGCCAGCCGCTGCTCACCACTACTGCCACCGCTGCCATTGAAAGCACGGCCCGCATTTTTATGTTTTTCATAGTTTTTGGTTTCTGGTTCCGAATGTCCGGCTGGGAAAATCACCTCCGCTGCGAACCGGGTTCTAACGACGGAATGGAAGACCTGGCCGCGTGGTCTGGGATGCCGTTGGCCAAACCTGTGGCCAGCCAGAACCCATCGGCAGGCAGCGGAGTGGAGCTTCGGTAGCCCCTAATGTTCGAGAGCGGCTCGTTGGTTGTCATTTGCTGAAGGAATGCTACGCGCTGGGCCGGGCTGGGCGATGGGGTGTTAGCCTATGGGTTGTTCACCGCATGAGTCGCGGTCAGCCTGTATC
>CAZUUP010000683.1:0-3045 GCA_964623105.1 uncultured Akkermansia sp. | reverse complement strand
CACTGACGCTGGCTGTGCCTGGCACCGGACTGCAGCTGGCGCAGGCCGAAGGGGCGTCCGAGGACGCACATGTTGACGTGGACGCCGAGGAGGATGACGTGCTGGATGGCGCGGTGTTCGAGGAGGTTCCAGATTTCAATGCCGGAGTCGGAGATGGCGTCTTGGTCGCGGATTTCGAGGACGTCGATCTGGCGTTTCCATGGGGCGCGGGGGTTGCGTCCGAGCGAGGTGAGATGGCTGGCCCAGGCGGCGTGCTCGGCGGGGTCGTCGTCTTCGCCGCCGTCGGACTGGTCCACGGGGTATTTGCCCTTTTCCTCGGCGGGAATTTTGCGGCACCAGGAGGCGATGTCGGCGGGGAGGTTGGGGGCCTTGGGGGCGGATTGGGCGAGTTTGCGGGCGGGGTGATCCTTGTAGAAATCCATGCAACTGCTCGGGGCGTGGATGATGAGGGCGCCGGCCTGGCGGGCGGTGTTGAGAACCTGGTTCATGCGCGGGGCCATCTCGGTCTCGCGGGTGACGGCGTTCTTGCAGTGGTGGAGGTCCCACATGTCGCAGACGATGATGGCGGTGCGGCGGGCGTCCCAGGTTTCGGGTGTGGTGATGATTTTGTACTGGCCGCTGTCGGGGGGTGATTCGGCGCGTTTTTGCAGGGTGAATTTGAAGGTGGCGGCGGCGGGAAGCTCGGCGGCGTGGACGGGAAGGGCGCGCGATGCGAGGGCCACGACGACGGCGGCGCCGAGGAGCAGCAGGTGCCGGGAGGCGGGGAGGCGTGGGTTCATGCCGAGAACGATTGCGGTGGCGGGGCGGGATGACAATGGGAAAAGGCGGGTCAGGGGACCGGGGGACGGGCTCTTTCGAGGAGCCGGAGGCGGACGAAGTTGATGTGTCCGCGGAGGTCGTAGAACTGGTCGGCGAAGGAGGCGGGGAGTTTCATGCCGTTGACGCCTTTCTCGATTTGTTCGAGGCGGGAGAGGGAGTCGGCGAGCTTGTCCGGGGAGAGTTCCGTGTAGAGGTTGCGTTCGAGGCCGAGGAGGGCGCGGTACCAATGGTAGATGCGGAGCTTGATGCGCCACTGGTAGAGGAAGGGGATCAGGCGCAGGCCGGGAATGAGCACGACGAAAATGGGAACGACCACGACGAGGATGCGGTTGATCAGGCTGGCGAGCCAGAAGGGGAGGTTGCGGTAGAGGAAGGTTTTGCCGGATTTGTAGTACCGGGCGGCGTCTTCGCTGATGGGGTATTCGTGTTCGAGCGGGGCGGGGAATTCGCCGCGTCGCTGCAGGAGTGTGGAGTGGCCATGAACTTCGCGGGCGGCTTCGAGGAGCAGGTCGGAGAGAGCGGGATGGAGGTCGGGTCGGGCGAGCAACTCGACGGTGGGACCGATGAGGCGGACGGTGTTGGTGGGAAGGTTTTTTCCGAAATCGAGGGCGCCGGCGGGCATTTCGAGCTTGTTGAGGAACGGAAAGCGACGGACGTAGGCATCGGCCTGGCGGAAGTCCAGCAGGTGAATTCCGGGGGTGCGCAGGAGACGGCGCATGAGGCTGGAGGGGGCGGAGTCGCCCATCAGGAACACGACGTCGAGCTTGCCTTCGAGCAGGGCGGTGGCGGAGGCCTCGGCGTCGGTGGTCAGGAAGGTGGTGGGACCGCCGGGGACGATGCCGTTGGTGGCCAGCAGGGTGAGCGCGAGGGAATGGGCGCCGCTGCCGGGCGGGCCGATGGAGAGGCGCTTGCCGGCAAAGTCGGAGAGGAGGTTTACCGGGGCTTCCGCCCGGTAAAAGACGAGCAGGGTCTGGTAGGAAACGCTGCCGAGGGACATCAATTCGATGACTTCCGGGTCGCCGTCGTCGCCGCCGGTGGTGGGGCCGGGGCGGAGTTTTTTGGCGGGCTTGTGGGGGGTGCTGGCGGCGGCGGCGTTGGTGAGACCGCCCTGAACGAAGCCGATGTCCACGTGAAACGACGGGTCGCTGAGGCGGCGCAGGTTGTCGAGCGAACCTTGCGAGGGGAGGTTGACGAGTTTGACGCCGCTGCGGGCGAGGATGAGGCGGTAGTTCTCGGCATTGGTGTGAAACCGGCTGCCGTCCGGGCCGCTGGTCATGCGGATGACGGTGGGTGGCGCGCTGCGGAAAAACCAGAAGGCCGCCAGGCTGGCGGTCACAATCAGGAGGCTGAGTGCCGCGATGGTGGCGGAGCGGCCCAGCCCGAAGACGTCGGTGATTTTTGCCATGGGCTGATTAAGCCCGAGGAGGAGGCGGCGGGGAATGCAAAAGGCGGGGAGGAGGGATGGGGTCCAGACAGGGACGTTTGAGTGTCGGGCTGATGACTCGGCCGTCCCTGCGGGACTTGGGGTTGGAATTGCCGCGAACCCAGCACTCAAGTGCTGGGCTATTCTCAGTCGTCCCCGCGGGGCGGCCAAAGTGGCGGGGTGCCGGCGATTGTGGAGTGGGGTGAGTGGTTACGGTTTTTGTGCGGGCGATTTTGGGGGCGTTGGGTTCCGAGGTGATTTGGGTTTTGCGGGCGGGGCGGCGCTGGCGCGAGGGAGGGACGGGCTTTGGCGAAGGGACGCTTCTTGCGGTCCGACGGCGACAAGTCGCCTCGGGAAAGCGGTGACGAGTCACCGCACTCCAAATGCAGGGCGGTCGCTGCCAGTCACCGGCGATGGTGCGCAAGGAACTGCTGGCCCGCCTGATCGCCCACAACCTGATCCGATGCGTGATGGCCGAGGCCGCACAAACCCAGGGGGCGGAACTGGAACGGCTGAGCTTCAAGGGCACGGTGGATGCCGTGCGGCAGTTCAGCGCGGCGCTGGCGCAGGCCCGGAACCGCAAACTGCGGTGCGCCCTGTGGGAGGACCTGCTGCGTACCGTGGCCCGGAACCCGGTGCCCTTGCGCCCCGGACGCAGCGAGCCGCGCGCCGTCAAGCGACGGCCCAAACCGTTTCCGCTACTCAACCGCCGCCGCCGCAAATTCGTCGAACTGCCCCATCGCAACCAGCGCTGGAAAGAAGGTGGCTCCGCAAAATATCGGGGCGTTAACTAACCGCCATTC
>CAZUUP010000682.1:0-3083 GCA_964623105.1 uncultured Akkermansia sp. | reverse complement strand
CTGTTCCGCGCCCGCAGATGAGTGCTGGTCAGTGTCAGTTAGTGGTTTTCTCCGTTGGCCCTGGTTTCAACTGCGGCCTTTAGGGTAATCGTCGCGGAACCGCTGAACCATCCCCCTCTCCCGGCGGGAGAGGGCCGGGGTGAGGGAGAAGGATCCTTTTGACCCATCAACCCCCGCCCCGAAATCCCTTCGCATCCCGCCGGCACCCGCCGACAGCGCTCCCGCTCAAGCACCTGCCGGTGTTATCCCGCCGCTCACCGGCACCTCTTCAATCTTCGCGCTGAACTGGATGAAATCCAGCACCTTGGCGCTCATCACCTGCTCCTGCACTTCCTGGACACCGTCGCGCTTCTTCAAATCCTGGATGAACTTGTCCACCGGCATCTGATACTCCTCGGCCAGCTGCATGATGCGCTGCATCAGGTCCGCCTGCCCGATCTGGACCTTCTCCTTCTCCGCAATCCGCCGCAGGATAAACTGCAACTTCACCCGGTCCTTGGCGCTCGTGTTGGCCGCCAAGAAAATGTGCTCCTTGTTCGTCTCGATCGCCTCCTTCGGCACTCCCCGTCGTTGGTTCTCTTGCACGATTCCGTAAACCACCTGCCGCGTCTCCGCCAGCACGATCGACTCCGGCAGCTCACATGTGACCTTCGCCAGCAGGCCGTCGATGATCTGCTCCCGCAACGACCGGGCCTCCTTGAGCTTCAGTTCCTTCTCCAGATCCGCGCGCACCCCCTCCAGCAGCTTCTCCATGCTCTCCGCACCAAACGACTTGGCAAACGCCTCGTCCGCCGCCGGCAGCACCGATTCCTTCAACCCCACGATCTCGACCTCGTAAACACCCGGCTTGCCCGACAGCACTGGCACCACGAAATCCGCCGGGAAAACCACGTTGACCGTCCGTTTCTCACCCGTCTTGGCGCCCACAAGCTGCTCGCCAAAACCCGGAATGAAAGACTTCGCCTCGATCGTCACCCAAAAATTCTTCTGCTCCGTCAGGCCGCGCGCCGTCGGCGAGATTTCCGTGATCGGCTTGCCCTCGCAGGTCCCCACATAATTGACCACGGCAATGTCGCCGGTCTGCAACGGCCGGTCCAGATCGCGATATTCCACCCGTTGCCGCCGCAACACGTCGATCGCCTGCGTCACATCCGCATCCGTCACGGCGCCCTTTTCCAGCCGCAGCGCCAGCCCCTTGTATTCCGGCAGCTCGAAGTCCGGCTCGATTTCCACCGTCGCCGCGAATTGCAGCGGCTTGCCCCGCCCAAATTGAATCTCCTCGATATCCGGATACGTCGCCGGCCGCAGCTTCTCCTGCTCCAGCGCCTTCGGGTAATTCGCTCCGATCAGCTTGCGCTTGACCTCCTCGTCGATCTTCGGCCCGAAGGCCTTCACGATCTGCTCGCGCGACGCCTTGCCGGGACGAAATCCCGGAAGCTGTGCCGACTTTTGAAATTCGCGCGTGACTTCGTCGAACGCCGCGTCCACGGCGGCCGCATCCACTTCCACGCGCACCAGTTTCTTGCAGGGCGCCAAATTTTCGATGGTTACATTCACAGGCAAATCTTTCGTCAACCCACACGATGAAGCGCGCAACAACAGGCCATCCGCCGCCCGCGCCGAAACGAGCCGCGAACAGTAGGACGCCCCTCCCGCACCGTCAAGCGCCGCCGTCGCGCCCAAAACTGCCCCCCGCCCCGCCGCGCCCGGTCCGACCTTTCCCCCGCCCGTGGCTCGCTGATGCTCTCTGCCCGCCCGCGTTCCGCAGCTCGCCCCACGCCAAATCCCTGCGATTTCGGTCTCTCATTCCCACGCCAACCCGCTCTCAGCCAGCAGCTTGCGGATTGGCCCCATCGTCTTCGCCCGCCCGCTGGTCCACCCCCGCATTCCCGCCATTCATCGCTTAAGCCGCCCCCCGGTCCCGCCGATAACCCGGAAGAAATTGATTCCGATGAGCCTGCTGCGCACACATTTTGCCAATGTCCTCGGCCGTTCGAGCCAGTCCAAGCGACGCGAACAAATCGTCGCCATCGACCTCGGCTCCGAAAAGTCCAAGGCCGTCCACATCCAGCGCAAAGGTGACCGCACCACCCTCGCCGGCTACGCCATCCTCGATGCCCCGGCCGCCGACAAGCCCTTCGCCGCCGAGGTCCTCGGCCCCCATCTCCGCCAGCTCGTCGCGGCCGTCGGTGCCCGCACCCGCCGCATAACGGTAGTGCTCGGACCCAACGACGCCCTGATCCGGCAGGCGGAAATGCCCATGGTCCCCGTCCCTGACATGCGCGTCATGCTCAAGCTGGGATCCAAGACCTACCTCCAGCAGGAACTTCCCGACCACTTTTTCGACTGCCACATCCAGTCCCTGCTCGCTGACGCCAAAAAACCCGAGCCTGCCCGTGGCGTTCAGAAATGCCGCGTGCTCGTCGGTGGCGCCAAACGCCAGTTGCTCGAAGACCTTCGCGCCGCCGCCCGTCAGGCCGACCTCTCCCTCGACACCGTCACCAGCAGCCTCATCGCTCCGGCCAACGCCTTCGAACTGGCTTTCCCCGACCCCTTCGCCGCCGCCATCTGCGCCCTCGTCGATGTCGGCGCCCGGACTTCCACCATCACCATCCTGATGAACGGCCAGCTCATCCTCAATCGCGTCGTCAACTTCGGCTCCGCCCGGGTTGTGCAAGGCGTTCAGGAAGCGCTCGGCGTCGATGTCCGCGCCCTGGGCGGCCTGGGCAGCATCCCGCCCCAGGATCTCGAATCCATCCTCCCCGCGCTCCTCATCCCGCTGGGCCGCGAACTCCGCGCCTCCATTGATTTCTTCGAGCATCAGGAAGACAAACAGGTCGCCCAGGCGTTCTTCTCCGGCGGCCTCGCGCGCATGGACCTCGCCGTCCAGGCGCTGCAATCGGAACTGATGGTCCCCTGCCAGAGTTGGAACCCCCTCACCTTCCTCCAGTTCGCCCTGCCACCCGCGCAACTCGGCGAAGTGGAAGCCCTTGCCCCGCAACTCACCGTCGCCGTCGGCGGTGCCATTGCCGCCTTTTGACCTATGCCGATTCGCATCAACTTTCTTGCCGAGGAACAACTGG
>CAZUUP010000681.1:0-3084 GCA_964623105.1 uncultured Akkermansia sp. | reverse complement strand
GGGACGGGGTGAGGGGCGACAGTCGCCAGCAACGCTACATAATTCAGGCAAACGCTCTAGCTTTGAGCTTTAAACTTTGAGCTTCACCCCCCCCCAATTCCCCTGCCCAGTCCCGACTTTCATTTGCCTTCTTCCCGCCATCGCGCAAATCTTTCGTCAACCCAAACCAATCGCCGCCTCATTCCGATGCCCCCGCCCTCAAACTTCGCCCGCGCCCTCCCGCTTCTCCTACTTCTCCTGCTCCTTCCTGTCGCCACCTCCGCTGCGTCAAAACCCACCCTCGCCTCCGACACCAACCACTGGGCTTTCCTGCCCCTCCGCCGTGCCGCCGTGCCCGCCTTGCCTCCCGCAGCAAGCCTCTCTTCCACCAATCCCATCGACGCCTTCCTCTTCGCCAAGCTCGCTCAACCAAACCCCGCCCTCGCTCCCGAAGCCGACCCGCGCACCCTCATCCGCCGCCTCTACTTCACCCTCATCGGCCTCCCACCCACCCCCGACGAAGTCGAAGAATTCGTCCGTTCCATTTCCTCGCCCCCTCGCCCCTTCTCCCCGTCGCCCCATCCCTCCGTCCCCCCCTCTCCACATCCCGCCATCATCGACCTCATCGATCGCCTCCTCGCCTCGCCCCACTTCGGCGAACGCTGGGCGCGCCACTGGATGGATGTCGTCCGCTACGCCGACACCCACGGCACCGAGCACGACGCCTGGCTCCCGCACGCCTGGCGCTACCGCGATTACCTCATCCGCGCCTTCAACGCCGACCTGCCCTTCGACCAATTCGTCCGCGAACACATCGCCGGCGACCTCCTCCCCCAGCCCCGCTGGGACAAAGCCCTCGCCCTCAACGAATCCCTCCTCGCCACCGCCTGGTGGCGCCTCGTCGAATTCAACCAAACCCCCGTCGATGTCAAAGGCGAGGAAGCCATCGTCGTGGACAGCCAGATCGACGCCCTCAGCAAAGCCTTCCTCGGTCTCACCGTCTCCTGCGCCCGCTGTCACGACCACAAATTCGATCCCATCTCCCAGCGCGATTTCCACGGCCTCTACAGCGTCCTCGCCAGCACCCGCACCACCATGCGCGTCCTCGATGCCCCCGAGAAACTCCACGACCTCGATGCCCAACTGACCACCCTCAAAACCGAAATCCGCACTACCCTCGCCGAGACTTGGAAGCAACAAATCAACCACTGGCCCGCCGCCCTTTCCTCCGTCTCCCCCGCGGCGGGGGAGAGCGCCGGGGTGAGGGGGCAGTCTCCGAAAACTCACACAGCTCAAGACCGCTCCGACAATGCACCGCCGCCCCTCACCGCCGAAATCTCCCGCTGGCGCACCGCCCTCGCCACCGCCGAGACCAACAAATCCCCGCTCGCCCCCCTCTTGAAAGCCCTCTCCGGTAGGGACGCGTTGCCGCGCGTCTCCACCAACCCATCGCCCATCCCCAGCACCTACGCCGACTTCTCCACCGCCTCCGACAACGGTTGGTTCGCCACCGGCGGCTTCTCCCACCACACCCCGACCGGAGATTTCTCCCTCACCACCACCGGCTCCACCATTCTCTCCGCCATCTATCCCGCCGGCCGTTACTCCCATCTTATCTCCGACAAACATCCCGCCACCCTGCGCTCCCCCAACTTCACCATCACCAACCGTTTCATCAGCGCGCTTGTCACCGGCGACAACAACGCCCGCCTTCGCCTCGTCATCGAAAACTTTCAGGGCGACTCCCTCCTCTTCACCCAGATCACGCCCAAACTCACCGACCGCTCCACCGTCCGCTGGGTCACCCTCCCCATCCGCGACACCTGGCGCAACCGCCGCGCCTACCTCGAACTCACCCCCCGCGACGATTTCCCCTACCTCGGCATCGTTCGCGACGTCACCAAACTCCCCACCGACGGCCGCTCCGCCGCCGGCATCATCCGCGTCATTTTCCACAATGGCGAAACCCTCCCTGAACCACGCGTGTGGCCGCCCGAACTGGACACCGCTCTGAACACGAGTACCGATAAGAAGCCCACCGGCGAAAAGAGTTCCGGCGAACTACTCAAGTCAACGGCTCAATCCGCCGTTCTCCCTAACCCTCTCCCGCTGGGAGAGGGGAAGGCTCGCCCCGCCGCCGCACCATCAAACGAGTTCGGCCAGCGCACCGCCCCCCTCGATATGTCTCACCGGCGGACTCCGTCTCTCCCTCTCCCAGCGGGAGAGGGCAGGGGTGAGGGAGAACCGCCACTCCTCACCGCATTCCTTCAAACCACCCACCACGCCATCACCGCCTTCGCCCAAGCCCGCTGCGACGACACTCAAGCTCACTTCCTCAACCAACTCCTCCGCCTCGGTCTTCTCGCCAACCAAATCCCGCCCGCCTCCGCCCCCGCTACCAATCCCAATCTCAGTCTCACAACCGCGAAACTTACCACCCTTCTCACTCGCTACCGCGAACTCGAGGCCCGCATCCCCGTCCCCCAGCGCGTCGTCGCTGTCACCGACGAAGCCCCCGGCTTCGACGAACCCCTCTACCCTCGCGGCAATCCCCACCAACCCGGCGAGATTGTCCCCCGCCAGTTCCTTCACGCCCTCAAACCCAATCCCACCTATCACACCTCCGGCAGCGGCCGCCGCGAACTCGCCGAAGACCTCCTCGCCAGCCCGCTCCTCACTCGCGTCATCGTCAACCGCCTCTGGCACCACGTTTTCGGCACCGGCCTCGTCCCCACCACCGACAACTTTGGCCGCCTCGGTGAATCACCAACCCACCCCGAACTCCTCGACTGGCTCGCGACCGAGCTGCCCGCCCGCGGCTGGTCGCTCAAGTCACTCCTCCGCCTGATGGTCTCCAGCGCCGCCTTTCGGCAGGAAATAGTAATTAGTAATAAGTTATTAGTAATTAGTAGGAACACCGAAGTCCCCAACCGTCAGTCACCCGCTAAGTCCCCCACCATCTCCGCTTCCACCACTGTCACCAATTCCCCACCCCATACTAATTACTTATCACTAATCACTAATTACTTTCCCCCCGGCCCCCGCCGCCTTGACGCCGAATCCCTCCGCGACGCCATCCTCGCCGCCAGCGGCCAGCTCGACCGC
>CAZUUP010000680.1:0-3086 GCA_964623105.1 uncultured Akkermansia sp. | reverse complement strand
CGCGCTCGGGATGCTCGGGGCACGTGACCTTGCTCGCGACGAGTCCGCTGGTGACATGAATCCATCCATCGAGTCCGAGCGTGGGATGGCTCACGCGGAGCTGCGTGGTGCTGGTGGTGCCAAAGCTGGTGAGGAGGACGCGTTTCACGTCGGCCTTGCCGTCGCCGTCGGTGTCCTTGAGATAAAAAATGTCCGGCGCGCAGGTGACGATGAGGCCGCCGCGCCAGCACACGAGGCCGTTCGGAAACGTCAGCCCCGTCGCGAACTCGGTGCGCTTGTCGTAAACGCCATCGCCCTTCGTGCTCTCCAGCATGGCGATGACGCCAGCGGGCGGCTGATTGCTGCCCGGGCCGACAGGGTAGCCGCGATTCTCCGCGACAAACATGCGTCCGCGTTCATCCCACGCGACGGCGCACGGTGACGCGACCAGCGGCTCGGCGACGGCCAACTCAACGCGCAGGCCAGCCTCGACCTGCAGCGAGGCGAGGGCTTGGTGCGGCGTGAGCGGCTTGGCGGTGGTCATCGCGGAGTTGTCCGCGGCAAGCAACGGACGCGCCGCCAAAAGCGCAAGAAGGGCGAAACTCTTGATCATAAAAATTGCCGGTGAAACCGCCCAAAAGTAACAGCGTCGCCCTCCCACGCCACCAAAGAAATCAGCCCTCGATCCACGCCGCATACCGCGGCTCCGAATCCCGAAGCACTCACCCCATCCGCCGCGCCTATGGGGTGCGGCGAGTTCTCGGCGCTTTTCCGAGGCGACTTGTCGCCGTCAAACTCGCAACCCGGCTTCGACCCCACTCCCACCGGCCACTCATCCCTCCCCCGGCACCCGATTCCGCGCGTCTCTGCCAAACTCCGCCTGCATCCCAAGCCCCGCTTCCGCGTGAATACCCCCACCCCGCTCCTCTTCAAAAATTTCAACCCAATCTCCCGCCGCACGCGGCAGAAACCGGCGTCAACCACACACATGCTCAAAGCCCCTTCCCAGCCCCGCCCCCGCCTCTCCGCCCCCGCCCTTGCACTCACGCTCGCACTGCTCCTCCTCCCCGCCGCCCTCCGCGCCGCCGCACCCGAACCCCTCCCCTTCCGCATCGACCGCCTAATCGAATCCACCTTCCCCGGCCCGGTCACCGCCCCCGCCAACGACGCCGATTTTCTTCGCCGCGTTTACCTCGACTTCACCGGCGCCATCCCAACCGCCGCCGAGGCCCGCGCCTTCTTCGCCGACGCCGACCCCGACAAACGCGCCAAAACCATCTCCCGCCTCCTCGCCTCCCGCGCCTTCGCCCGCCATCTCGCCGGCGTCTTCGACCTCTGGCTCATGGAACGACGCCCCGACAAACACGTGAAATCAGCCGAATGGCAGCAGTTCCTCTTCGACTCCTTCGCCACCAACAAACCCTACGACCTGCTCGTCCGCGAAATCCTCGCCAACGACGGCACCGACGACAAACTGCGCCCCGCCGCCCGCTTCCTCCTCGACCGCGAAGCCGAGCCCAACCTCCTCACCCGCGACATCGGCCGCGTCTTCTTCGGCATGGACCTCTCCTGCGCCCAATGCCACGACCATCCCCGCATCGACGATTACGCGCAGCGCGACTACCAGGGCCTCTACGCCTTCCTCAACCGCACCTTCCTCTTCACCGACGAGAAGGCCAAAAAATCCTTTGTCGCCGAAAAAGCCGAAGGCGACGTCAGCTTCACCTCCGTCTTCACCAAGGAATCCGGCGCCACCGGCCCACGCCTCCCCGGCGGCATTTCCATCACCGAACCCATCCTCGCCCGCGGCGAAGAATACCTCGTCAAACCCGACCCCAAGGACAAGTCCATCCGCGGCGTGCCCAAGTTCAACCGCCGCCTGCAACTCGCCCAATTCGCCACCGACGGCACCAACCGCGCCTTCAATCGCAACATCGCCAACCGCCTCTGGAAACACCTCATGGGCCGCGGCCTCGTCGATCCCGTGGACGAACTCCACTCCGGCAACCCTCCCGCCAGTCCCGCCCTCCTCGACCTCCTCGCCGACGAACTCGTGACCCTCAAGTACGACCTCCGCGCCTTCCTCCACGCCCTCGCCCTCACGAAAACCTACCAGCGCACCATCGACCTCCCGCCCGTGCTGACCTCCCCCGACAAACCCGCCGCCAGCCGCATCGCCGAACTCGACGACGAAGTCAAACGCCTCACCACCACCGCCACCCAGTCCGAGGAAGCCCACAAAAAAGCCCTCGCCGCCCTGACCCCCGCCCAAAAAGCCCGCGACACCATCTTCGCCGAACTCGCCAAAACCAACGCCGCCATCGCCGACGTGAAGAAAATCTCCGACGCCGCCGCCCAGGCCCAGGCCGACCTCGAAAAATCCATCGCCGCCAAACGCGACGCCCTCCAGTCCCTCCTCACCGCCGTCACCAACGCCCAAAACGCCCTCGCCAAACTCGCGCCCGAAACCAACCTCGTCGCCGCCGTGGACCAGTTCAAAGCCCGCACCACCAAGCTCACCAACGAAATCGACACCGCCACCAAAGACCTCCCCGCCAAGGCCACCGCCCTCAAGACCGCCCGCGAAAAACTCGCCGCCATCGAACTCACCGCCAAACCCGTCCTCGCCCGCCTCACCGAAGCCGAGACCCAGCAACGCAAACTCGAAACCGAACTCGCCGCCGCCACCGCACGCCGCCAGGCCGACCGCACCGCGCAATCGCATGCCGAAAAGCGCCTCGCCCTCGTCAAACTCTTCGCCGACTACGAATCACATTCCGCCGCCCTGACCGCCGCCCGCGCCACCGTCACGCAAACCCAGGCCCGACTCACCACCATCCAAACCGCCCTCACCCGCCACGACGAACTCACCGCCGCCCAGCAAGCCCTCGACGCCGCAACCGCCCCCCGGAGCACGGGCGTCCCTCCCACCGGGAGCGCGGGCGGCCCGCCCGCGAGTGCCCCCCCCACCCCCACACCCGCGACAACCAATTCTCCCACCACCAAAACCAACGCCGCTACCGCCGCCCCACCCCTTGCGGCGCCCCCCCATTCGCCCTCCCCCAAACCCAACCCCGCTACCGCCGCCCCACCCCTTGCGGCGCCCC
>CAZUUP010000679.1:0-3089 GCA_964623105.1 uncultured Akkermansia sp. | reverse complement strand
GCTCGGGCTGTCGCACCCGCGCTGGAACACGCTCCGCTTCGCGCTCGCGTCTCTGGTCACCGCGGTCGTGGTGCTGGGCAACCTCTCGTTCCCGATCGCCGTGCTGGCCGGCATTCTCCGCTAGAGGCTCCACCATGGAACTCAGGTCCAACGTCCCCTCCGGGCCGATCGACGAGAAGTGGGAGAAGCACCGCTTCGACATGAAGCTCGTGAACCCCGCGAACAAGCGCAAGTACGAGCTGATCGTGGTGGGCTCCGGCCTGGGCGGCGGCGCTGCGGCCGCCAGCCTGGGCGAGCTGGGCTACAAGGTGAAGTGCTTCTGCTTCCAGGACAGCCCCCGCCGCGCCCACTCGATCGCCGCCCAGGGCGGCATCAACGCCGCCAAGAATTACAAGAACGACGGCGACTCCGTACAGCGCCTGTTTTACGACACCATCAAGGGCGGCGACTTCCGCGCCCGCGAGGCCAACGTTTACCGCCTCGCCCAGGTCTCCGTGAACATCATCGACCAGTGCGTCGCCCAGGGCGTCCCCTTTGCCCGTGAATACGGCGGTCTTCTGGACACCCGCAGCTTCGGCGGCTCCCAATTGCAGCGCACCTTCTACGCGCGCGGGCAGACCGGGCAGCAACTCCTCCTCGGTGCCTACCAGGCTCTCTCCCGCCAGATCGGCCTCGGCAACGTGAAGATGTTCCCCCGCACCGAGATGCTCGAACTGGTCGTCGTCAACGGCAAGGCCCGCGGCGTCATCGTCCGCGACCTCGTCACCGGCGAAGTCAGCGCCCACTCCGCCCACACCGTCATCCTCGCCACCGGCGGCTACGGCAACGTCTTCTTCCTCAGCACCAACGCCAAGGGTTGCAACGTCACCGCCACCTGGCGCGCCTTCAAGAAGGGCGCCTGCTACGCCAATCCCTGCTACACGCAGATTCACCCGACCTGCATCCCCGTCAGCGGCGACCACCAGTCCAAGCTCACCCTCATGTCCGAATCCCTCCGCAACGACGGCCGCGTCTGGGTTCCCAAACGGGCCGCCGATTGCGACAAGGATCCGAACAGCATCCCCGAAGGCGACCGCGATTACATCCTCGAGCGCAAATACCCCAGCTTCGGCAACCTCGCCCCGCGCGACATCGCCAGCCGCGCCGCCAAGGAGGTCTGCGACGAAGGCCGCGGCGTCGGCCCGGTCGTCGATGGCAAACGCCTCGGCGTTTACCTCGACTTCGGCGACGCCATCAAACGCTTCGGCGAAGCCAAGATTCGCGAACGCTACGGCAATCTCTTCGACATGTACGAACGCATCACGGGCGAAAACGCCTACCGCCAGCCGATGCGCATTTATCCCGCCGTCCATTACACCATGGGCGGCACCTGGGTGGACTACAACCTCATGTCCACCCTCCCCGGCCTCTTCGTCGCCGGCGAGGCCAATTTCTCCGACCACGGCGCCAACCGCCTCGGCGCCAGCGCCCTCATGCAGGGCCTGGCCGATGGTTACTTCATCCTGCCGTACACGGTCGGCAACTACCTCGCCGCCAACTACTCCGCCGCCAAACCCGAGACCGTCAGCACCGACGCCCCCGAGTTCAAGGCCGCCCTCGACGCCGTCAACGAACGCCTCACCCGCCTGCTCAAGATCAACGGCCAGCGCACCGTCCTCAGCTTCCACCGGCAGCTCGGCAAGATGGTCTGGGACAAATGCGGCATGGCCCGCAGCGAAAAAGGCCTCAAGGAACTCCTCCGCGACATCCCCGCCCTGCGCGAGGAATTCTGGAAAAACGTGAAAGTCACCGGCGTCGGCGAGGAACTCAACCAGGACCTCGAATACGCCGGTCGTGTCGCCGATTTCCTCGAGTTCGCCGAACTGCTCGCCCTCGACGCCCTCGAACGCAAGGAAAGCTGCGGCGGCCACTTCCGCGTCGAGTATCAGGACGAGGAAGGCGAGGCTCTTCGCAATGACGACGAATACTGCTACGCCGCCGCCTGGGAATACGTCGGTCCCGGCAAACCTCCCATCCTCAACAAGGAACCCCTCGAGTTCCACGACATCCACCTCGCCAAGCGGAGCTACAAATAGACCCCCCTTGGGCCTCGTGGCCAATGCGCTCAGACAGGCGGCACTCAACCATCTCAACTGACATGAACCTCACCCTGAAAGTTTGGCGCCAGAAACACGCCGATGACCCCGGCCACTTCGAGACCTACGACGCGCCTGGAATCCTCGCCGACATGTCGTTCCTCGAGATGCTCGACGTCGTCAACGACCAGCTCATCGCCGCGGGCAAGGAACCCATCGCCTTCGACAGCGACTGCCGCGAGGGCATCTGCGGCACCTGCTCCCTCGTCATCAACGGCACCCCCCACGGCGGCCAGAAAGCCACCACCGCCTGCCAGTTGCACATGCGCCATTTCAGCGACGGCGACACCATCACCATCGAACCCTGGCGCGCCCGCCCCTTCCCCGTGCTCCGCGACCTCGTCGTCGATCGCAGCGCCTTCGACCGCATCATCCAGGCCGGCGGCTTTGTCAGCGTCAACACCGGCGGCACCCCCGACGCCAACTGCCTGCCCGTCCCCAAGGACGACGCCGACCTCGCGATGGACGCCGCCCAATGTATCGGCTGCGGCGCTTGCGTCGCCGCCTGCAAAAACGCCAGCGCCATGCTCTTTGTCTCCGCCAAGATTTCCCACCTCGGTCTCCTGCCCCAGGGCAAGGTCGAGAAAGACCGCCGCGCCCTCAACATGGTCGCGCAGATGGACAAGGAAGGCTTTGGCAACTGCACCGTCACCGGCTCCTGCGAAGCCGTCTGCCCGAAGGAAATCAGCATCAACTTCATCGCCCGCATGAACGGCGACTACGCCGTGGCGCTGCTGAAACAAGGCGCATAACCCGCAACCCTCCCGGCCGGACCGATCCCCAACGCCGGCGCGAAGATTCCCAATCCCCGCGGATTCGAGAACAGTTCATGCACCGGCACCCACCGGTTGACCGCGAGGGAACGCAGCGTGGGATTCTCAACCAGTTCGCGCCCCCGCCGCGCAACAGATGCACAATCCCACGAGCACCAGCGCCTGCATTCCCCACCGAAAC
>CAZUUP010000678.1:0-3096 GCA_964623105.1 uncultured Akkermansia sp. | reverse complement strand
CGCAACGACGCGCTCCCATTGGCAGCGTGATGGAAGAATTTTGTCTCACACCCCGCCCGCCCGCGCTCGCGAAATTTTCATTGTCACCCGGGTCTCCAATGTTACGCTTCTGCCACGTAATCAATCGGTTTCAAGTCTTAGACATTATGTCGGGTAACAGGACGAGCGAATCGACGGCCTCTGAAATCGTAAAGAACTCCTCTCTTTACCGCGAATTTCAGGCCGAGCGGGAGGAGATATTGAAGCACAAGTGGTTCGAGTCCGAAAAGGCCGGCTACGACATCGGTTTCGAGCGCGCCCTGACCGAGTGGATCGTCAAGCACCGCGCCAAATGGCGCAAAACCCGCCAGGAACAGGCCCGCAACAACCCTTCCTCCTGATCATTTCGCCTCCCGCTCCAACATTCGAGAACCGGTCGCGCCTGGCACCGGTTCTTTTTTTATGGCCGAACCCATCCAAATCCTGAACGCCACGGCTATCCACCACGCCGTCAACCGTATCGCCCACGAAATTGCCGAGCGCAACCAATGCTCCGGCGAGGTCGTCCTCCTCGGCATCCCCTCTGGCGGCATCCATTTCGCCCAACGCCTCGCCGGCGTTCTGGCCGGCATTTGCTCCCACCCCGTTCCCGTCGGTTCCCTGGACATCACCATGCACCGGGACGACCTCGACACCCGCGCCATCCCCGACGTCCATCCCTCCAGCATTCCCGTCGATCTCACCGGCAAGATCGTGGTCCTCGTCGATGACGTCATCTTCAGCGGCCGCACCGCCCGCGCCGCCCTTGACGCCCTCAACGATCTTGGCCGGCCCCGCCGCATCCAACTCGCCGCCCTGATTGACCGCGGCCATCGCGAACTGCCCATTACCGCCGATTTCGTCGGAAAATCCGTCCCCACCGCCGCCACCGAAAAAATCGACGTCCGCTGGAAGGAAGCCGCGGGCGAGGATCAGGTCCTGCTTCTCAAACCATGAACTGGAACCGCAAACACCTCCTCGACATCGAGTCCCTCAGCCCCGCCGAGATCCTCAAGGTGCTCGACACCGCCCGCAGCTTCAAGCAGGTCGGCGAACGCGCCATCAAGAAAGTCCCCGCCCTGCGCGGCAAGACCGTCGTCAACCTCTTCGTCGAACCCTCGACCCGCACCCGCATCAGCTTCGAACTCGCCGCCGTCCGCCTCACCGCCGACGTCATCAACTTCAGCACCGACAACTCCTCCCTCAAGAAAGGCGAGACCCTCAAGGACACCGCCCGCAACCTCGAAGCCCTCAGTGCCGACATCATCATCATCCGCCACTCCGCCGCCGGCGCCCCTCATTTCCTCGCCCGCTTCCTCGACTCCCATGTCGTCAACGCTGGCGACGGCGCCCACGAACATCCCACCCAGGCCCTCCTCGACACTTTCACCATCCGCGAGCACAAGGGCCGGATTGCCGGCCTCAACGTCACCATCTTGGGCGACATCCTCTACAGCCGCGTCGCCCGCTCCAACATCTGGGCTCTGACCAAACTCGGCGCCCACGTCACCCTCTGCGGCCCCCCGACCCTCGTTCCCCCGGTCTTCCAGGAAATGGGCTGCCGCGTCACCCACCGCGTCGAGGAAGCCATTGCTGATGCCGACGTCATCAACCTGCTCCGCATCCAGCACGAGCGCCAGCGCAAGACCATGTTCCCCAGCATCGGCGAATACACCGCTCTCTTCGGCCTCACCCGCGAGAGGTTGAAAAGAACCCGCCCGGACGCCCTCATCATGCACCCTGGCCCCATCAATCGCGGCGTCGAAATCGACAGCCAGATCGCCGACGGCCCCCGCTCCGTCGTTCTCGATCAAGTCACCAACGGCCTCGCCGTCCGCATGGCCGTCCTCTTCCTCATCAACGGTGGCACCGATGCCCAAGGCTCCGCCCCCGTTCCCCCGACTTCCGATACTTGACCCCGTATCCTGACCGCTTCCCGCTCCGCAGCTTCCTGTCTCAATATCCGCTCAATTTTTTCGATTAACCCGCTCCCGCCGGGTTGCCGTATAGCACGTCGCATGAAAAACGACTTTGCTATGCCTCGCAGTTTGTTCGCCGACGCCACCATGAACGCGCCCGTCGAAAACGGCCTCTCAACCGCCGCTTCCCCCCGTCCCCGGATACCCCTCGCACTCAAGCTTGCCTACACCGCCTTCATGGCCGTGCTCGTCCCCGTTTACTGGCACCACTACGGACCCACCAATTTTCTCTATTTCTGCGATGTCGCCCTGTTTTTCACCCTTGCCGCCATCTGGACGGAAAACGCCCTGCTCGCCAGCGCTGCCGCCGTCGGCATCCTCCTCCCCCAGATGCTCTGGTGCATCGACTTCGCCGCCGGCCTCCTCGGCCTCAAGCTCACCGGCATGACCGCCTACATGTTCGATCCCAAGCGGCCGCTCTACTTGCGCGCCCTTTCTCTCTTCCACGGCTGGCTCCCGTTCCTCCTCCTCTTCCTCGTCCGCCGCCTCGGCTACGACCGGCGCGCCCTCCTCGCTTGGACCCTGACAGCCTGGAGCTTGCTGTTGGTTTGCTTCATCTTTCTCCCCGCCGCGGGTGCCTCGCTGGTCAGCCCCAAAACCCCCGTCAACGTGAACTACGTTTGGGGCATGAGCGACGACGCCCCGCAATCGTGGGTGCCCAAATACGTCTGGCTGGCCACTCTGTTTGTCGGTCTTCCTCTGCTCGTATTTCTCCCCACGCATCACTTCCTGCGACGCAGGTTCTCGATCGCCCTTGTCCACGCAGGACGTTAATCTCGCGTGGTAGGGCCGCGTTGCGCGCGGCCCTGCAATCTTTCCGTTCGGGCGTGTGGGGATTGGCGAGAGCGTCGGTTTGCAAACGGAAGTCGCGGTACCGGGGAAATGCCAGGGACGCGCGCAATACGTCCCTACCGAGGAAGGCGCATCCCGGTAGGGCTGCGCTGTGCGCGGCCCTGCAATCTTCCCGGTCGGGCGGCTGATGGAAGACGCGGGCGGTGATTGCAAGCGGACGTCGCGGTGAGCGGAAAAGGTCAGGGACGCGCGCAACGCGTCCCTACCGAGGAAGGTGCATCGTGGTAGGGCCGCGGTGCGCGCGGTC
>CAZUUP010000677.1:0-3105 GCA_964623105.1 uncultured Akkermansia sp. | reverse complement strand
GCAACGACGCGCTCCCATTGGCAGCGTGATGGAAGAATTTTGTCTCACACCCCGGCGCTGGAAGCGGCGGGCGCACAGTTGCATTCTGCGTCCGGCAACGGCTTAATGCGCGGGCCGTGCGCGCAGGATATTGCGGCGGGCAAATTGATCATCATGCTGGCCAAACGTGTCATCCCGTGTCTCGACGTCCATGACGGACAGGTCACCCGCGGCGTGCAGTTCGGCAAGGCCGAGGCGGGCGAGTTGCGCAATGTGGGCGATCCAGTCGCGCTGGCGTTGCGCTATAATGAACAGGGGGCGGACGAAATGGTGTTTTTCGACATCACGGCCAGCGCCCACGGGCGGGCGTCGATGGTCGAGGTGATTCAACGGGTGGCGGACCAGTGTTTCATGCCGTTGACGGTCGGGGGCGGCATCCGGGCGGTGGCCGACATGAGCGTGATGCTCAAGGCGGGCGCGGACAAAACGAGCATCAATTCGTCGGCGCTGGCGACGCCGGACCTGATTCGCGCAGGTGCGGAAAAGTTCGGCAGCCAGTGCATCGTGGTGTCGATCGACTGCAAACGGGTCGCGCCGGGGCGGTGGGAGGTGTTTTCGCACGGGGGACGCAAGGCGACGGGATTGGAAGCAGTCGAATGGGCGCAGCGGGCAGTGGCGCTGGGCGCAGGCGAGATTGTGCTGAACAGCATCGATGCCGACGGGACCAAGGCGGGGTTCGATCTGGAGATCACCCGGCGCGTGAGCGAGAGCGTGGGCGTGCCGGTGGTGGCCAGCGGCGGGGCGGGTTCGGTCGCGCACATGGCCGAGGTGTTGCTGGAGGGCCGGGCGGATGCGGTGCTGGCAGCGAGCATTTTCCACTACGGCACCTACACGGTGCGGCAGGTGAAGGAACATCTGGCGCAGCGGGGGATTCCGGTGCGGTTGACGGCTTGAATCCGGTTGCTGCGGTTGAATGGCCGCAAAGAAAGCAAAGAGACGCAAAATGGGCCTTGGCGCGGGATTGTGAGCAGCCGCCGAAAAGCCCGGAGATGCGAGTGAGCCAGCTAACGGGAACTGCACAATCGCCTTTGGGGAACGCGGGCCGTTGGCGTGCGGGGCATGGCGAGACGGCGGCAACCCCCGGCGGGAGATGCGTTTGCCGCCGATTGCCGGGGGGAGGTTAGTGGAACGAAGTCGTGGCCGGGACGGCCACAACGGCACGCGGGACGCGTGCGCTCCTCGATCTATCGGACTTGGGGAGGTCGAGACAGGAAATCAGACTATGCAAAACAAGTGGCTGCCGATCGTCTTGCTGGTGGTGTCCAACGTGTTCATGACGCTGGCGTGGTACGGGCATCTGAAGCACACGCATCGTTCGCTCGGCTTGGTGATCCTCGCCAGTTGGGGGATCGCGTTCCTCGAGTATTGCCTGATGGTTCCGGCCAATCGCTGGGGCAGCCAGGTGTATTCGCCCTATCAACTGAAGATCATCCAGGAGGTGGTGACGCTGGTGGTCTTCATGGTCTTTGCGTTTTTTTACTTCGGGCACAAGCCGCAGTGGAATCACGTGGCGGCGTTTTTGTGCATCTTGGGCGCGGTGGGATTTACGTTTCTGCCGGGGAAGTGAGCGGAACGGGCTGAATACTCATCGCGATGGAAGTCGCCCGCGAAATGGCAGCCGCGCAAACTGGATTAACGCCCCGGCGGTTTGACCTTGGGGGGCAAATTCGAGACGATGGCGGCGTGAAACTTTGCATTGGCGCGCTCTGCTGGCTGGTTTTGGCCAGAGTCGTTGTGGGTCAAGACCCGCGAATCACGCCGGCGGTTGAATTGATCGAGAAGATACAACCGGCCATCGTGCCGATATTTTCACGGTCGGGGGACGCCGGAGTTGTTTCCGGAACCGGCGTGGTGGTTCACGAACGCGGTTACATTCTTACCGCCGATCATGTCACGCGTGACCGGGAGGGCGTCGCGATTTTCGGACTGACGCGCGTCGCCTATCAGATCGTCGGCCGGCTGCCGGAACGAGATCTCGCGCTGCTCAAAGTGGAGCTCCCGAAGCCGATCGCGGCCATTCCGCTGGGACGCAGCCATGACCTGCGGGCGGGAGAGCCCATCGTTGTCGGGGGAAACCCGGGCGGACGCGGAGTGGTGTTTTCGCAGGGGACCATCAACGCACCGTCCATCGATCCCACGTGGCCCAGCCTGCTCGCCAAGACTTATTTTCGGGATGACCTCATGGAGGACAAATTGGCAACCGCGAAGGCGCAATCGACGGGCGGGCGTCCCGAGTACATCCAGTTTGATGCGATGAGCAACAAGGGGAACTCGGGCGGACCGTTGTTGAATCTTCGCGGCGAACTCATCGGCATTGTGGTGCAAAAGAGCCTGGCCGAGGAATCCATCAACTGGGCCATTCCCATCGACCGCATCCGGCTCTGGTTTCCCTACTTCATTCAACCGGAGGAGCGGGGCGGTTTTTGGGCGGGCCTTGGCGTGGATCTGTTGGCGCGGGAGGCGCGGGTTGGCGACGTGGCGGCAGCATCGCCGGCCGCGAAGGCTGGCATCGCCAGCGGTGACGTTGTGCAGAGTGTCGGCGGAAAGCCGGTGCGTTCGGGGCTCGACTGGTTGCTGGGGCTGGACGGGCGCAAGTCCGGCGACGCCCTCGAACTGACCCTGCGGCGTGGCGGGCTGGCGCATGACAAGACCTTACAACTGGCGAAGTATCCTGCGGGTGAGGAAATCAAACCGGGCAACCGGCAGCCGGGACTGAATGTGTCGATCTATCGTGGCATCTCCCGCCTGCAGGAGGACTTCAAAATGAGAAAGCCGGACGGACGGGGACACAGCCCCTCCGTCGCGGTTGATGACATCAAGAAGCGGGAAAAAGAGAATTTCGCGGCGGTGTTCACGGGTTATCTCGAGTTTCCCCAATCCGGCCTGCATCGCCTTTGGTTGGGGGCGGATGACGGGGCGCGACTCTTTTTGAACGGGCGACTGGTCATTGATAACGGGCTGTCCCATCCGTATCAGGAGCTGTCACGTTCCGTCCGCGTTCCGAAGGGGCTTGTCCCGGTGCGGATAGAATACTTTGAGAGTCGGGGAGACGCGCGGCTGACGCTC
>CAZUUP010000676.1:0-3107 GCA_964623105.1 uncultured Akkermansia sp. | reverse complement strand
GGGGGGGGGGGGGGGGGGGGGGGGGGGGGGGGGGGGGGGGGGGGGGGGGGTGGCGCGGGTGGATGTGACGCCGGGGTATGCGGTGCGGTTGAGCGGGTATGGGGTGCGGCGCACGGTGTCGAGCGGGGTGGCGCAGCGGATTTATGCGAAGGCGCTGGTGATCGGCAGCGATGCGGAGGGGCCGGCGGTGTTGTTGACGGTGGATAATTGCGGGGTGCCGGCGTGGATGCGGGCGGAGGTGGTGCGGCGGTTGGCGGCGCGGGCGGGGATCAAGGGGGAGCGGGTGGCGGTGTGTTCGAGTCACACGCATTCGGCGCCGATGGTGACGGGGGTTTTGCCGAATCTTTTCAGCATGGATATTCCGGCGGAGCAGTGGGCGGTGGTGGAGAAGTATTCGCGGGAATTGGTGGATCGGTTGGAGGCGGTGGCGGTGGCGGCGTTGGCGGCGCGGGTGCCGTCGCGGCTGGCGTGGGGCGTGGGGAAGGTGGGGTTCGCGGCGAACCGGCGGGGGCAGGTGGTGCGGCCGGTGGATCATGATTTGCCGGTGTTGCGGGTGACGGATGCGGCGGGGCGGGTGCGGGGGGTGCTGGCGAGTTATGCGTGTCATTGCACGACGGTGGCTTTCAACGAGGTGCATGGGGATTGGGCGGGGTGTGCGCAGGAGTTTTTGGAGAAGGAGTTTCCGGGGGCGGTGGCGTTGGTGGCGATCGGGTGTGGGGCGGATCAGAATCCGGCGCCGCGGGGGACGTTCGCGCTGGCGCGGGCGCATGGGGATGCGTTGGGGGCGGAGGCGGGGCGGTTGGTGCGGGGGGAGTTGAAGGGGCTGCCGGGGCGGGTGGAGTGTCGGACGCGGGAGATTGCGCTGCCGTTTGCGGCGTTGCCGTCGCGGGAGGAGTGGGTGCGGCGGGCGGAGGGGAAATCGGCGGCGGAGGCGTATCATGCGCGGAAGAATCTGGCGCGGCTGGAGCGCGGGGAGAAGTTGCCGACGGAGCTGCCGTATCTGGTGCAGGTGTGGAATTTCGGGGCGGAGCTGGCGATGGTGTTTTTGCCGGGGGAGGTGGTGGTGGATTACGGGCTGCGGCTGAAGCGGGAGCTGGATGGGGCGCGGTTGTGGGTGAACGGGTATGCGAATGATGTGCCGTGTTACATTCCGTCGAAGCGGGTGTTGACGGAGGGCGGGTATGAGGGGGCGGGGGCGATGGTTTATTATGACCGGCCGACGCGGTTCGCGACGAATGTGGAGGAGTTGATCATCGGAACGGTGCGGGAGTTGGTGCCACAGGGTTTTGTGGCGTCGCGGAAGCAGGCGGGTTTGCCGCCGGCGCGGACGGCGTTGGAGTCGCTGGGGATGTTGCGGTTGCGGCCGGGGATGGTGGCGGAGTTGGTGGCGAGTGAGCCGTTGGTGGAGAGTCCGGTGGCGATTGATTTTGGCGCGGACGGGCGGTTGTGGGTGGTGGAGATGCGGGATTATCCGCAGGGGATGGATGGGAAGTGGCAGGCGGGCGGGCGGGTGAAGGTGTTGCGTTCGTCGCGCGGGGACGGGCGGTTTGACCGGGCGGAGATTTTTCTGGAGGGGTTGCCGTTTCCGACGGGGGTGATGGGTTGGGGGAAGGGGGTGTTGGTGTGCGCGGCACCGGATATTTTGTATGCGGAGGACACGGACGGGGACGGGCGCGCGGATGTGGTGCGGAAGGTGTTCACGGGTTTTGCGACGAATAATTTTCAGGCGCGGGTGAATGGGTTGACGCTGGGTTTGGATGGGTGGGTGCATGGGGCGAACGGGTTGCTGGGGGGATTGATCGAGGCGGTGGGCGCGGTGGGCGTGGGGGGCGTCGGTGGGAAGGGGAGCAAGGGTGCGGTGGATATTCGCGGGTATGATTTTCGGATGCGGCCGGAGGCGGGGGTGATCGAGACGGTGTCGGGGCTGACGCAGCAGGGGCGGGTGCGGGATGATTGGGGGAATTGGTTCGGGTGTCACAACAGCCAGGCGCTGATGCATTATCCGCTGCCGGTGGCGGCGCTGCGGCGGAATCCGCACGCGGGGTTGCCGGTGCCGCGGGTGAATCTGCCGGGTGGGGCGGAGGGGAATGTGGTGTTTCCGGTCAGCGCGCCGCTGGAGCGGTTCAACAGTCCGCAATCGTTCGGGCGGATCACGTCGGGGTGCGGGCTGGGGATTTATCGGGACGAGGCGCTGGGGGCGGATTTTTACGGGGACGCGTTCGTGTGCGAGCCGGTGCATAATTTGGTGACGCGGCTGAAGTTGACGGCGAGCGGGCTGACGTTTTCGGCGGAGCGGGTGGCGGGGGAGAAGGGGAGCGAATTTTTGGCGTCGGGGGACAATTGGTTTCGGCCGGTGCAGGCGGTGACGGGGCCGGATGGGGCGTTGTGGGTGGTGGATATGTATCGGTTTGTGATCGAGCATCCGCGGTGGATTCCGGCGGAGCGCCTGGCGGAACTCGATGCGCGGGCGGGGGCGGAGCGAGGGAGGATTTACCGGATTTTTCCCAGCGGGGCGAAGCTGCGGGGGGCGCGAGATTTCGCGGGAATGGGGACGCGGGAGTTGCTGGGCGCGCTGGACACGGCGAATGGGACGCAGCGGGATTTGGTGCAGCGGGAATTGATCGGGAGGGATTGTGGCGAGGGCGCGGAGGTGTTGAAGGCGATGTTCGTGGCGAGCACGAATGCGGCGGTGCGGGTGCAGGCATTGGCGGTTTTGGAGGGGCTGGGTTTGATGCAGCGGGAGTTGCTGGTGCGCGGATTGGCGGATGCGCACGCGGGGGTGCGACGGCACGCGGTGCGGTGCAGCGAGAAGTTCTTGGCGGGTGATGTGGCGGTGGTGGAGGCGGTGCTGGCGCGGGAGAACGACGTGGACGCGGGCGTGCGCGGCGAACTGGCGTTGGTGCTGGGCGCGTGGGAGGACGCACGCGGGACGGCGGTGCTGGGGCGGTTGGCGGCGCGCGGGGCAGGGGATGCGTGGATGCGGGCGGCGGTGGTGAGTTCGGCCGTTGGGCGGGCGGGGGAGTTGGTGGCGGCAGTGGGGGCGTTGCCGGAGGGCGCGGCGGGGCGCGGGGAGTTGTTGGGGGTGCTGGCGGTGACGGTGGCGGCGA
>CAZUUP010000675.1:0-3107 GCA_964623105.1 uncultured Akkermansia sp. | reverse complement strand
AACGTCACACCACCATCTGCGCCACCGGATTGCTCCAGTCACTCGGCCCCGCGGAGCCGACCACGTTCGCCTCGATGTTATACACCACGCCGGGCGTGAGATTGGCAAATGTCGCGCTCGCAGCCGTCGTCTGCAACGTTGCCACCGGCGTCTGCGGTGTCGTTGCTGCCGCAACCCGCCAGTTGAAGATCGCCGCCCCGTTCATCGGATTGGCCGCCGCATGCAGCTCCCCGCTGCGCGGCCCCAGAGTCACCACCACATTGCTCGGCGCCGGCAACACCCCGATGGGCGTGCGCGTCGGCTTTTGAATCGGGAAGCCACTGGTCAGCAACACTGCCATGTCACCTCCGCACGTCACCTGCACATAGCTGGCCAGTTGCCGCAGCAACGCCACCAAGGCCGCCCGCTTTTCATTCTTGAGGGCCGTCAGCGAGAGACCGCCCTCCGCGGCATTGGCCAGCGCCGTGGCGAAGTCATTGCGCGCCGTGGTCACCGCCGCCAGTGCCGGAGCGGGAGTCGGATAACTGTCGTTGTCCGTCATCGCCGTCACGATGGTATCGGTGCTGGTGATCAGTTTGGAATCGCTGTCACTGTTCAGGAATGAGATCGATGGTTTGACGATCATTTGAGTGCCTTTCGTTGTTTGTTGACTGTAGTTTGTTTTTTGGTTGGTTTAACCGACATTTTTTGCCAAGCAACTCCAATGCCAACGGATAAAACAGCACAATTCCCCCGGAAGCCTACCGTCTCGACCGCTCCGGCTCCCCCCAGTTTCACAGGCATTACCTTTTCGATCCTAAAACCCCGCTTTTCCGGTTCATTTTGGATCATTAACCTCCTTTTCCATGTCATGTCCTCCTTTCCAAGGTTGAGAAATTCCCTTCCCAGACTCATATTCGCCCTTTCTGATATATAGTACCGCTTTCCCAGATTCATCCCGAGGCTTCCCGACCTTGGGAAGCCTCTGCCCGTGTTCAGGTCCCTCCTTCCCAATCCCTTCCTGCGATTTTCCGATATCAGGAACCGTCTGGCCGGGTTTACCAAGCCGTTTCCCAGTATCAAAAGCTGTCTGGTAGGGGTCACCAAGACATTTCCCGACATCACCCGGCCGATTTCAAGGTTCATCAAGCCATTTCCCTACTTGTGGAAGTCATTTCCGTACCTTGGGAAGCCATTTCCTGACATTACCCGTCGTTTTCGACCTTGTGGAAACCGGTCCGCGTGGCATCCGAAACCCCTCCCAATATCACAAAATCATTTCCCAAGGTACAAAACTCCCTTCCCGACATCAGGAAACGCCTCCCTGAATACGAATATCCTTCCTCTGATACCTGACAGCCTCTTCCTGATACCTAAAAATCCCGTCCCCAACCCCGAACCGCAGGCAAAAACCTCCTCCCATCCCTGGAAAAACCTGCCCACGGTGAAAAAGTTGCCCGTTTTCGCCCATCCCGACAACCACCTGGCATCCACCGCTTACCACGCCATCCGTTACCCTCGCCCGGTGGTCCACCGCCGGAGTGCGGGTCATGATGCGGACTGCTCAACTGTCCCAAAGGCCAAGACCTCACCCCGGGCAGTCCAGCGGGCTCCGCACCCCCAGCCCAGGCTTTTGCATGACATGCGTGTAAATCTGCGTCGTGCTCACATCCGCGTGCCCCAATAAATCCTGCACCGTGCGAATGTCATAGCCGTTCTCCAGCAGATGCGTGGCGAAGGAATGGCGGAACGTGTGCGGCGTCACCGGCTTGTTCACGCGCGCCAGCCCCGCCGCCGCCCTCACGGCGCGTTGTAAATTCACCTCATGCAGGTGATGCCGGCACCGCAGGCCGGTAACGCGCTCCGTGATGATGGCAGGTGCCGGGAAAACGAACTGCCAGCACCACTCCCTCGGCGCGTTGGGATATTTGCGCGCCAGTCCATGCGGCAGCGACACTCGTCCCAGCCCGTCCGCCAAATCCTTCTCATGCAGCGCCCGCACCCGCTCCAACTGCTGCCGTAACGCCGGTTTGAGACTCTCCGGCAGCACCGTCACCCGGTCCTGATCGCCCTTGCCCTCGCGGACAACGATCAGATTACGCTCGAAGTCCACGTCCTTGACCCGCAGCCGCAGACACTCTAGCACCCGCAGCCCCGTGCCATAAAGGAGTTGACAGGCAAGCTGGTGCTCCGGGGCCACCGCCGCGAGCACCCGGCGCACCTCCTCCTTTGTCAGCACCGTCGGCAACCGGGCCGGGCGCGTGGGTCGCTCGATCCGGCCAATGGCCCCCAACTCCCGATCCAGCACCTCCCGATACAGGAACACGATGGCGTTCAGCGCCTGATTCTGCGTCGCCGCGGCCACCTTCCGGTCCGTCGCCAGATACGACAGATACGCTTGCACCTCCGGCGCCCCCATGTCCCGCGGATGCCGCTTCTGGTGAAACACGATAAACCCGCGTATCCAGTGCCAGTACGCCGACTCCGTGCGATGGGACAAATGCTTGAACCGCATCACCTCCCCCAACTGCTCCCGCAGCTTCAGTTTGGGATTCGGGCGGAACTTCTCCGGTGGCGTGGGCGGGGTGGTCATGGTTGCTTTTCCCAATTCAATAACCCGACCTCCATTTTGACGAGAACCTTGCTGGACAGCCCCCCAGCCGCGGTTTAGCCTGCCACCCCATGAACCTGATGAACGACAGAATTGTCGCTCAATAACAATGTTAGGCCACATGAAGCCCCAAGTCACAGCCATCATTGAGAGCTTCGAGAAAGAGGAGATTGCGGAGGCTGTTGCGTTGGCTCGGAGTCGCGACGTTACCGGACGCGAGATTGATGGCGACTGGCTTCGGAATTATTGGCGCGCGGAGTCCATCGAAGACTTTGTTGATAGGGTTTGCGCAGAGCCGATTCGAGATTACGAGCGCCTCACCGACGCCGACATGCTTGCTTTGATAGCAGAGTATTTGGAGACGCAGAGTCCCGGTCGTCGAGACAGCATTGAGGAGGCACTCGACCGCCGCTTTGGTAAGCCCACCGGCACTGTCAGCGGCTTGGTTTTTCAGCGCGACCTTTCCGACCCGAGTAGCATTTTGGAGGAGTTGAAGCGCGACACCCGGATCTATTTA
>CAZUUP010000674.1:0-3108 GCA_964623105.1 uncultured Akkermansia sp. | reverse complement strand
GGCGCGAGCTTGGATGCCTTTTTTGGGAATGTGCGTGTGCTTGGCGTAATCATGGCGGCAGCCGCGGGTGATGAGGAGGACGCGCAGCGGCTTGACGTCTGCCGCGGTCGCGGCGGAGGCGCAGAAGCTCAAGCCGGCCACGGCGGCGACAAAGTGGCGAAGGGAGATTTTGGTTGTCATAATTTTCGGCCAATTAGACTGCGGGCGGTGCCGGGGATTCAAGGAAAGACTGGGCGGGAGCGCGGTGTTGCCGCTGGCGCGGAATCCGTAGTGACCGACTTGTGATTGCGCGGGACCGAAGTTTCGGGGCTTAATCCCGGCAAGCAAAACGATACCAATCATGAAGCTGCAACTCACCGGTCTGGTCGCCGCCACCCACACTCCGTTCAAAGCGGACGGATCGCTCAACCTCGCGGTCATCCCCAAACAAGCCGAACACCTGCTGCGCACCGGGGTGGACTCGGTCTTCATCGGCGGGACGACCGGCGAGAGCAGTTCGCTTACGGTCGAGGAACGCCGGCAACTCGCGCAGCGCTGGATGGAAGTGGTGGCGGGAACCGGGATGAAGGTGGTGGTGCATGTGGGCTCGAATTGCGTGGCCGATTCAAAAGCGCTGGCAGCCCAGGCCGGGGAACTGGGCGTGACCGCCATCGCGACCCTCGCCCCCAGCTATTTCAAGCCGCGCACGCTCGGCTTGCTGATCGATTGCTGTGCGGAAATTGCCGGCGCGGCGCCGCGCACACCGTTCTATTTCTACGACATTCCGACGTTCACCGGCGTGCAGTTTTCCATGCCGGACTTTCTGACGCAGGCGGCGACACGCATTCCCACGCTGGTCGGTTTGAAATTCACCAACGCCGACCTGATGTCCTTCCAGCTTTGCCGTCAGGCCAATCGGGGCCGGTTCGACATCCTCTGGGGATTGGACGAAGTCCTGCTGGCGGCGGTGTCGCTCGGGGCAGCGGGTGCGGTGGGCAGCAGTTACAATTTCGCGGCCCCCATTTATCGCCGCCTGCTTCAAGCGGCGGCCGCAGGTGATCTGGCCACCGCCCGCGAGGAGCAATTTCGCTCGGTGCAGGTTATCCAACTGCTGGCGGGTTACGGCTACATGGCGGCGGCCAAGGCCACCATGAAGATGCTCGGCGTCGATGTCGGGCCGGCGCGATTACCGAATGGCAATCTGACCGCCGAGCAGGTCGCAACCCTCCGCAAGGACCTCAAGAAACTGGGCTTCTTCGACTGGGTGAAGTGCTGAGCGCGTCCCGGGAGAAAGCCGGGGCGGCGAAGAACCCCTGAATTACCGGCTCGACTCGCGGCGCGGGCACGCGGTACAAAATCGCGTCATGTCCTTCTTCCGCTGTTCCCGCCTGTTCGCCTCCTCCCTCGCGTTGATTGCCGGCCTGTTCCTGCCACCCGCCGGCCGCGCGGCCGCGAAACAGCCGAACGTCCTGTTCATTTTTTCCGACGACCACGCCTACCAGGCCATCAGCGCGTATGGCGAAGGCCGCCGGCTGCTCGAAACGCCGAACATCGACCGCCTCGGGCGCGAGGGCATGCGTTTTGACCGCTGCCTGGTGAACAACTCGATTTGCGGTCCCAGCCGGGCGGCGATTCTTACGGGCAAATACAGTCACGCCAACGGCTTCTACAACAACAGCAACAGCCGCTTCGATGGCTCGCAAACCACCTTCCCGAAGCTGCTTCGCGCCGCCGGCTACCAGACCGCGATCCTCGGCAAATGGCATCTCGTCACCGATCCGACCGGGTTTGATTACTGGCAGATTCTTCCCGGGCAGGGCGATTACTACAATCCGGTGATGATCCGCAATGGCGAGCGGGTCAAGCACACCGGCTACGTGACCGATCTCACCACGGATTTCGCCCTCGACTGGCTGAAGCAGCGCGACAAATCCAAGCCCTTCCTCCTCATGTGCCAGCACAAGGCCCCGCACCGCGAATGGGCGCCCAATCTCAAGTATCTGGGCCACGATCAGGACCGCAAATATCCCGAGCCGCCGACGCTCTTCGATGATTACGCCGGCCGCGGCCAGGCCGAGCGCCAGCAGGACATGACCATCGCCAAAACGATGAACCAGAAGGACCTCAAGCTCAATCCGCCGGGCCAGCTCAACCCGGAGCAGCGGCAGGCGTGGGATGCCTACTACGAGCCGCGCAACGCCGCCTCCCGCAAGGCCGGCCTCGAGGGCCGTGACCTGGTCCGTTGGAAATACAATCGCTATCTCCACGACTACCTGGGTTGCATCAAGTCGGTCGATGAGAGTGTGGGACGCCTGCTGAAGTTTCTCGAGGACGAGGGTCTCGCCGACAACACGATTGTGGTCTATTCGTCCGACCAGGGTTTCTATCTCGGCGAACACGGCTGGTTCGACAAACGCTGGATCTTCGAGGAATCGCTCCGCACACCGCTGCTGGTCCGCTGGCCGGGAGTCATCAAGCCCGGCGGAGTGAACAAGGATCTGGTGGCGAACATTGATTTTGGCCCGACCTTCCTCGAAGCCGCCGGCCTCCCGGTGCCGGCGGAAATGCACGGTCGCAGCCTGGTGCCAGTCCTACGGGGCGAGACCCCGGCCGACTGGCGCAAGAGCTTTTACTATCACTACTACGAGCACCCCGGCCCGCACAGTGTCGCCAAGCACTACGGCATAATCACCGACCGCTACAAGCTCGTTCACTTCTATGAATCGCAGTTGAACTACTGGGAGCTGTTCGATCGCCAGACCGACCCGCACGAGCTGAAAAGTGTTTACGGCCAGCCCGAGGTCTCGGCCGTTCAGCAGCAATTGCACGCCGACCTGAAACGGCTGCGGACGGATTTGAAGGTGCCGGAGCAAGACGCTCCCGAAACCATCATTGGCCGCCGGCCCCAGCAAGGTAAGCAGCCGCAGCGCCCGAAAAAGCCGGGAGCGGATGCGCCGAAGTGAGTGGAACTCCATCGTCGGCAAGGCGTCCGCATGAGCGGTTTTCTGGAGACACTGATTGGCGGCAGCCGGTTTGTCCGGTGGGCGATCACGCCGGCGCTGTTGCTGACGCTGGTGGTGGTTCCCCTCTGCATTCCCGCGTGGAATCCGACCCGGGTGGTGCTCATGG
>CAZUUP010000673.1:0-3110 GCA_964623105.1 uncultured Akkermansia sp. | reverse complement strand
AGCCCCTCGGCAAGGACGTGGACTGGAACGGCTCCGGCATGCACTCGAACTTCTCGACCACGCACATGCGCGATGTCGGCGGCAAGGAATACTTCGAAGCCCTCATGGCTGCGTTCGACAAATACAAGAACGAGCACATCGCCGTGTACGGCCCGGACAACCACCTCCGCCTCACCGGCCTGCACGAGACCCAGTCCATCGACAAGTTCAACTACGGCGTGGCCAACCGCGGCGCGTCCATCCGCGTCCCGCACAGCTTCGTGAACAACGACTACCGCGGCTACCTCGAAGACCGCCGTCCCAACTCCCAGGGCGACCCCTACAAGATCGCGGGCCGCATCCTCCAGACCATCCAGACCGTCCCGCTTCCCACCGCCAAGAAAGCGGCGGCGAAGAAGTAAGCAACTGGAAGCAGCTTCTGTTCTCTCACGCAACGGCGCGGACCACGGTCCGCGCCGTTTTTCTTGTCCGCATCCTGCCGTTGAGCGCGCCAGCTCGGGCCTGGAGCTTGACGGAACCCGCGAAACGGTTGCCACTCGATCGGACCCGGCCGGGTGCGGTGCGGCGCAGGAGAACGAACCGCAAAGCAAAATCCGCGCACCCCGTCCCGATCTGGTCCTTCCGCACGCCAGAACACTGCGCCCGCGCAAGCTCTCTGCATTTCGTCCGTTCCTCCCTTCGCCGTGGCCGCACCCCACTCTCCGCGCCTCCCGCCCGTTGCCAACCCGTCGCCAACCCGTTGTCCCAAGACTAGTTCCCCAACAAATGAATCCCTTTCATCAAAACTAGTTGAAATACAAATCCAGCGTGTGCCAGCCTCTGCCCCGTCGTCGCAGCACCTGACCAATGAAAAAAATCGAAGCCATCATCAAACCCTTCAAGCTCATGGAAGTTAAGGAAGCCCTCCGCGAGGCCGGCATTACCGGCATGACCGTTTCCGAGGTCAAAGGCTTCGGCCGCCAGAAGGGTCACACGGAGATCTACCGCGGGTCCGAGTACACCGTTGATTTCATCCCCAAGACCAAACTCGAAATCGTGGTTCCCGATTCCGCCGCCCCGACGGTCTGCGCCGCCATCCAGAAAGCCGCCCGCACCGGGAAAATCGGCGACGGCAAAATCTTCGTGTCCAGCGTCAGCGACGTCATCCGCATCCGCACCGAGGAACGCGGTGAAGAAGCTGTCTGACGCCCCCTCAACCTCCACCCAATCCCCAGCGCCCTCGCCGATGAAACACCTGCTCGTCCTGCTGGCCGCGTTTCTGTTCACCGCCGCCGCCCGCCCCCTCTCCGCCGCCGATTCAGCGCCAGCCAAACTCCCCGATCCCACCATCGAACAGCGCCTCGCCGACATCGAGGCCTACCTCAGCAACAGCCCGCGGGCCACCGACGGCAAAGCGCTCTCCAAGGCTGGCGGCCCTGGCCCCGGCCACAACGCGTGGATGATGACCAGCGCCGCCCTCGTCCTCTTCATGACCCTCCCCGGACTCGCCCTCTTCTACGGCGGCCTCGTCCGCCGCAAGAACGTCCTCTCTGTCCTTGCCCAATGCCTTGGACTCGCCGGCGTCGTCACCATTCTCTGGTGGCTCGGCGGCTACAGCGTCTGCTTTGCCAAGGGCGGCAAGATTCTTGGCGGCATGGACTGGGTCTTTTTCCGCAAAGTCGGCGTCGAACCCAACACCGACTACAGCAACTGGGTTTCCCACAACGTCTTCGCCGTGTACCAGTTGATGTTCGCCATCATCACCCCCGCTCTCATCATTGGTGCCATCGCCGAACGCATGAAGTTCTCCGCCATCTTCCTCTTCTGCGTTCTCTGGATGATCGTCGTGTACTTTCCGACCGCGCACATGATCTGGGGGGTCGATGGCTGGATGAACGGCCTCGCCAATGACGCCGCCGCCATCAAGGCCATCGACTTCGCCGGCGGCATCGTCGTCCACATGACCTCCGGCTGGTCCGCCCTCGTCCTGTGCATTCTCCTGGGCAAACGCCTCGGCCACGGGCGCGAACCCATGCCCCCGCACAGCATGACCCTCTGCATGGTCGGCACCGGCATGCTGTGGGCCGGCTGGTACGGCTTCAACGCAGGCAGCGCCGTGGCCGCCGACGGCATCGCCGCCAACGCCTTCGTCACGACCACCCTCTCCGCCGCCGTGGGCTGCTTCACCTGGGCGTTCATCGAATATCTCGTCCGCGGCAAACCCAGCGTCCTCGGCTTCTGTTCCGGGGCCGTCGCCGGCCTGGCCACCATCACCCCCGCCTGCGGCTTCGTGACCGCCAACACCGCCATGCTCGTCGGCATTCTTGCCGGCGCCTCCACCTTCCTTGCCTGCAACAAACTCAAGGCCCGCTTCGGCTACGATGACGCCCTCGACACCTTCGGCGTCCACGCCGTTGGCGGCACCCTCGGCACCATCCTCGCCGGCGTCTTCGCCACCACCGCCGCCAACCCCAACCTTGGTGCCGACCGCATCAAAAACTACGTCGGCACCACCCTCTGGCTCGAGCAATGCAAAGCCGGGGCCATCGTCCTCGTCTGGTCCGTCGTCGCCACCTTCCTGATCGCCAAACTCGTCCAGGCCGTCCTCGGCGACCTCCGCGTCACCGAAGACATCGAAACCGTCGGCCTCGACCTCGCCGAACACGGCGAGGAAGGCTACAACCACTGAGCAAGTCCCGCTTTCAGCCCCTCCACCGGCTGGCGTTCCCCACGGCGGCTGTTGCGCGTCCGCGCCCCCACCGGGTCCCGCTCGCGACCCACCGCCCAAATTCTTGCTGTCATCCGCCCCCTTCTCCGTGTTTCATCTCCGCCCAGTAACATGAGTTCATATCATCTGGATCACCTGCAGTATTTGGAAACCGAAGCCATCCACATCATGCGGGAGGTGGCTGCGGAGTTTGAGCGCCCTGCCATTCTCTTCTCCGGCGGCAAGGACTCCATCTGCATCCTGCGCCTAGCCGAGAAGGCCTTCCGCCCCTCCGACATCCCGATGCCCTTCCTCAACGTCGAGACCGGGCACGAATTCCCCGAACTGATCGAGTTCCGCGACCGCCGCGCCAAGCAACTGGGCGCAAAGCTTATTGTCCGCACCGTGGAAGATGCCTTCGCCA
>CAZUUP010000672.1:0-3111 GCA_964623105.1 uncultured Akkermansia sp. | reverse complement strand
ACTAATCACTAATCACTAATCACTAATCACTAATCACTAATTACTAATCACTAATTACCTTTCCAACCCAGACCAAACTCCAACCCCAAAACCTCACAAACCTATGAAACCCCACTGGACCGGCGTCTTCCCCGCAGTCACCACCCAACTCAAGAAGGATCAATCCCTCGACCTCCCCGGCACCGAGCGGCACCTCGAGGCCCTCATCGCCTCCGGCGTCACCGGCCTCATCATGTGCGGCTCCCTCGGCGAGAACCAATCCCTCGACCCCGAGGAAAAGCGGCGCGTCATCGAACTCGCGGTGAAGACCGCCAACGGTCGCGTGCCCGTCCTCAGCGGCGTCGCCGAGACCAGCACCGTCGCCGCGTGCCGCTACGTGCGCGACTGCGAGAAACTCGGTGCCGACGGCTTCATGGTCATGCCCGCAATGGTTTACAAAGCCGACACCCGCGAGGCCCTCACCTGGTTCCGCACCATCGCCGCCGCCACCGGCCGCCCGTGGATGCTCTACAACAACCCCGTCTCCTACCCGGTGGACATCACGCCCGAACTCTTCGCCGAACTCGCCGACGTGAAAAACCTCGTCGCGCTCAAAGAGAGTTCGAGCAACACCCGCCGCATCACCGAACTCCGCAACACCGTCGGCGACCGCTACGCCATCTTCACCGGCGTCGATGACCTCATCCTCGAAAGCTCCATCCTTGGCATCGACGGCTGGGTCGCCGGCAGCGGCATCGCCCTCCCCGCCGAGAACCAATACCTTTGGGAACTCCTCCGCGCCGGCGAATGGGATCTGGCCCGCACCTTCTTCCGCTGGTTCCAGCCGTTGATGAAACTCGATACGCACGTCCACTTCGTGCAATACATCAAACTCTGCCTGCAAGAGACCGGCCTCGGCACCGAATGGGTCCGCGCCCCGCGCCTCCCCATCGCTGGCGACGAGCGCAAACAAGTCCTCAAAATCATTCGCGACTCCCTCGCCAAACGCCCCTCGATCAGCACGAAAACCCGCAACGGCGGAAAAAAGAGCTGACCCGCACGCCCGCTCGCGCGGCAACCACATCCACCATCCTCGTGCGTTTTCCGCCATCCGCGACTGGCGCTCACCCGCCATTCCCGTAGGCTTTCCCCGTGGCTCCGCCCGACATCAAATCACTGACCCGCGAGGACCTCCTCGCCCGGCTTCAGGACTGGCAGCAACCCGCGTATCGCGCCGACCAGATTCTGGACTGGCTCTACCGCCGCCGCGTCACCTCCTGGGACGCGATGACCAACCTCCCCAAACCCCTGCGCGACCGCCTCCGCGAAACCTTCGCCCTCCAAAACCTTCAACTCATCACCAAGCAAGGTTCCCGCGACACCACCCAGAAATTTCTCTGGCGCCTCGGTGACGCCGCCCTGATCGAGAGCGTCCTCATCCCCGCCAACCCCGCCCTCTACGGCGAAGCCAGCGATCGCCACACCCTCTGCGTCTCCACCCAGGTCGGCTGCGCCTACGGCTGCCGCTTCTGCGCCAGCGGCCTCGACGGCTGGAAACGCAATCTCGCCCCCCACGAAATCATCGAACAGGTCCTCGCCGTCGAACGCTGGGCTGCCGCCGAAACCTCTCCCGCGCCTCCCGCTACCGCCGCCCCCACCCGGCCAGCCGCCGCCGAGAACCGCCTCGTCAACAACCTCGTCATCATGGGCATGGGCGAACCCCTCGCCAATTACGACAACCTCCTCCACGCCCTCACCCGCCTCAACGCCCCGTGGGGCGGCAACATCGGTGCCCGCAAAATCACCATCTCCACCAGCGGCCTGGCCCCCCAGATCCGCAAACTCGCCGACCACCCCCTCCAGTTCCGCCTCGCCATCTCCCTGCACGGCGCCACCGACGAGGTCCGCGACCAGATCATGCCCGTCAACCGCAAGTATCCCCTCAAAGAACTCATCGCCGCCTGCGAATACTATCAGGAACGCAAAGGCCGCATGATCACCCTCGAATACATCCTCATCGCCGGCATCAACGACCATCCCGACCACACCCGCCCGCTCGCCGACCTCGCCCGCCGCCTCCACGCCAAGGTCAACCTCATCCCCTACAATCAAGTCGAAGGCCTCGACTGGGTCCGCCCCACCGAGAAAGCCCAGGACGCCTTCCTCACCCACCTCGAACGCCAGCGCGTCACCGCCACCCTCCGCCGCGAAAAAGGCCACGACATCGACGCCGCCTGCGGCCAACTCCGCCTCAAAACCGAACGCGCCCTCGCTCCCGCCCAAGCCTGAAAATCTGCTCCCAAGAAAACCTCCCGCCCAAGCAGGGAACGTCTCCCCACCACGCCGCCGCCGTCCGGCCACCTTCCCATCCCGCCATCAAACCATCGCCCGCACCGTCCGCACCTTCGAACGCACCCCCGTCGGCCTCAAGCGCACCTCCGAAGGCCCCGGCGGTGGCGAACCCGGCACCACCTGGACCTACTACACCAACCGCCAGACTAACGGCGCCCTCATCACCACCGTCACTCGCGGCCAACCCAACCCCGACGCCGATGCCATCCTGGCCGGCACCCAGGAAATCACCCTCACCGCCGCCACCGGTCACCGCCTCTCTCGCACGACCTTCGATGTCGCCTCCGGCATCGTCCTCGACAGCGAAACCCGCAGCCAGTTCGACGTGTTCAACCGCCCCCAACGCATCGACTACCTCGACGGAACCTGCAAGCTCTTCAGCTACTCCTGCTGCGCCCTCGATTCCGTCACCGAACGCGACGGCACCATCACCACCTTCGGCTACGACGCCCTCAAGCGGAAGATCACCGAAACCCGCCACGACCTCACCACCGTCACCCACTACGATGCCGCCCACCGCGTCACCGCCACCGTCCGCATCGGCTCCGACGGATCCCAGATCACCCTCGGCACAGCCTCTTACGACCTCTCCGGGCATCTTACCGCCCAGACCGACGCCGCCGGACACGTCACCACCTTTGCCGAAACCCATGCCTCCGATGGCCGCATCACCCGCACCACCACTCTACCCAATGGAACAACTCGCATCGAAACCCACAACCTCGATGGCACCCTCGAACGCCTCACCGGCACCGCCGTCCATGGCGTCCGCTATGTCCA
>CAZUUP010000671.1:0-3114 GCA_964623105.1 uncultured Akkermansia sp. | reverse complement strand
TGGCGACAAAGATGTGGAAACTGTGGCCGGCAACGAAGATGCGCTGGCCGGAGACGGGCGAGTCGTCCGCCGCAAATCCGGGGGCGGTGGTGAGACTGGCGAGGACGAGGGCGAGGCTCAACGGGAGTGATCGGGGGCGCACGGGGGTCATGGTGGGGGGTAGATTGCGGGAGCGTTGGGTGGGGGGGAACTTATTTTTTGCGGGGGCGGACAGGCCGGTCATGGAACCTGGGGGCGGGCGAGTTGGGAGACGACGTGGGCGGCGGCGGCGAAACCGAAGGCGCCGGTGACAAAGCTGGCGGAGCCGAGGCCGGAGTTGCAGTTGCGGCGGAAGGGAGCGTCGGCGGGTTCGGGATCGGGCAGATTGGCGCAGGCGGCTTCGGTGGGTTCGGGGGCGACGGGGGTTTCGGGGGAAAAGACGCAGGCGATGCCGAAGGGTTCGGGGTCGCGGGGGAAGGCGTGCTCGGTGCGGAGTTGTTTGCGGACCTGGGCGAGGAGGCGGTCGTGGCTGGAGTGGGCGAGGTCGGTGATCCGGATGGCGGTGGGGTCGCGCCGGCCGCCGGCGGCGCCGCAGGTGATGAGGGGGATGCGGCGGTGGCGGCAGAGGGCGATGAGGCGGCATTTGTTGCTGACGCTGTCGATGCCGTCGATGACGTAGTCGAAGGGTTGGTGGAAGATGTGGTCGGCGGTGGCGGCGGTGAAGAATTGCTGGACGGGATGGACGGTGGCGGCGGGGTTGATGATGCGAATACGGTGGGCGAGGGCTTCGGCTTTGGGCTGTCCGACGGTGGCGTCGAGGGCGTGGATCTGGCGGTTGATGTTGGTGACGCAGATTTCGTCGAGGTCCACGAGGGTGAAGCGGCCGAGGCCGGAGCGGGCGAGGGCTTCGACGCTCCAGGAACCGACGCCGCCGAGGCCGATGACGCACACGTGGGCGTCGCGCAGGCGTGCGAGTGCGGGGCCGCCGTAGAGGCGGGCGATGCCGCCGAAGCGTTGGTCGTAGTCGGTCACGCGGACGATTTTAAGGGGACGGCGGGGAATAGTTAACCGGGAAAATTGGGGAGTGGGCGAAAGCGGGTTGGGGAGCATGGTGGGACGAGGGGGGTGCGGGGGGATTTGGGCATTTGGGCATTGGAGCGGTACAGCGCGCTTGCCCGATGGGGTTGGGGAGTCTAAAAGCTTCGGGGTTCAATGGGTGCGGCACGGGCGATGGTGGCTTGGAAGCTGTGACCGTGGTGGGAAAATCTTACAGGAGATTGGGAAGAAGCGGGGGCGAGGTGGCGGTGACGAGAATGTGGCTGGGATGAGTGACGCTGTCGAAATACTTTTGGTAGAAGACAACCCGGTGGTGATGCTGGGTTTGGCCGAGTTGCTGCGGAATGCGGGTTATCGCGTGACGGAGTCGGCGAGCGCGGGGGAGTGCCTGCGGCGGATGGGGGAACGGGTGCCGGATGTGGTGTTGCTGGATGTGGTGCTGCCCGACTTGGACGGGGTGGAATTGTGCCGAAGGATCAAGGCGGACAGCCGGCTGGAGGGGGCGTTTGTAGTTCTGCTGTCATCAGTGCAGACGGCACCGGATCAGCAGGCGACGGGTTTGGATGCGGGGGCGGACGGCTATATCGCGCGGCCGATTGAGAACCGGGAACTGGTGGCGCGGATGCATTCGATGGTGCGCATCCAGCAGGCGGAGTCGGGGTTGCGGCGGTCCAAGGCGGAGTTGGAGCGGCGGGTGGCGGAGCGGACGGAGGAGTTGTCGCGGACGAACGCGGCGCTGCGCGCGGAGGTGGCGGTGCGGGAGGAGGGCGAGGCAAAGCAGCGGCGGTATGCGGAGCGGCTGGAGATTTTCCGGGCGATCGACCAGGCGATACTGGCGGTGCAGGCGCCGAAGGTGATTGCGGAGGTATCGTTGCGGCGGATCCGGCAGTTGCTTCCGTTTCAGCAGGCGACGGTGGTGGAATTGAACGCGGCGGGAGACCGCGCGATTGCGCTGGCGACGTTCAACCAGGGGGCGGTGGAGGGGGACAGTTGGGCGTTGACGGAGGAGCAGTTGCGGTTGTCCCGGACGTTGCAGTCGGGACAGATGCGGCGGGTGCGGCGGACCCGCAATTTGTTTCAGGTGCCGGATCCGGCGCATCATTCCTTCGGGAAGACATGGGAGACGTTGCTGGACCTGCCGATGCTGACGAAGGACAAGCTGATCGGGGCGTTGAATCTGGCGAGCGACGTGCCGGACGGGTTCAATGAGGAGCATCGGGAGATTGCGCAGGAGTTCGCGGCGCAGCTGGCAGTGATGATCCAGCACGCGCGGTTGCTGGAGGAGGTGTATCAGGGGCGGGAGCGGCTGCGGGCGCTGACGCTGCGGCTGGTGGAGGTGCAGGAGGAGGAGCGACGGGCGCTGGCGCGGGAGTTGCATGACGAGATCGGGCAGTTGTTGACGGGGGTGAAGCTGGGGTTGGAGCTGGCGATGCCGAAAATGCAGGAGGAGGTGCGGGCGGAGGTCGTGGAGACGAAAACGCTGGTGGACGGGTTGATCGACCGGGTGCGGAGGCTGTCGCTGGATTTGCGGCCGCCGATGCTCGATGATTTCGGGCTGGTGCCGGCGGTCGAGTGGCATATCCGGCGGTATGCGAAGCAATGTGGGATTCAGGTGAGTTTCCAGCACTCGCCGATCGCGGGCCGGTTGCCGACGAAACTGGAGACGGCGGCGTATCGGATTGTGCAGGAGGCGTTGACGAACATCGCGCGGCATGCCGGGGTGACGGCGGCGTCGGTGCGGATTTGGGAGGCGGGCGGGCGGTTGGGGGTGCAGGTGGAGGATGGAGGCCGGGGTTTTGACGCGGAGCGGGCGCTGGCGCAGGGGTTGTCGAGCGGGCTTTCGGGGATGCGGGAGCGGGCGGTGTTGCTCGGAGGTGAGTTTGCAATCGAATCGGCGCCGGGGCAGGGGACGCAGTTGACAGTGGAATTTCCGATGGACGGAACGGAAGAGCGGACGGCGTTGGCCAAGGAAAAAGTATGACAACCATAGTTCTGGCGGAGGACCATCAGATGGTGCGGCAGGGTTTCAAGCTGCTGCTGTCGGCGCAGAAGGATTTCAAGGTCGTGGGCGAGGCCAGT
>CAZUUP010000670.1:0-3115 GCA_964623105.1 uncultured Akkermansia sp. | reverse complement strand
ACTTCAGAATCCCGCTTGCCTCCCGCACCCCCAACACCCAGCATCCGCCGCTCGTTATGCTGACCATTGGCGGACTCTCCAAATCATTCGGCGGCCGCGTCCTGTTCGAGGACGTGACCCTTCAAGTCAACCGCGGCGACCGCATCGGCCTCGTCGGCCCCAACGGCGCCGGCAAGACCACCCTGCTCCGCCTGCTCCTCAGCGAGGAGGAACCCGACGACGGCACCATCACCTTCCAACGCGGCGTCTCGATCGGCTACCTGCCCCAGGAAAGCGCCCCCATCTCCGACGAAACCGTCCTCGAACTCGCCAGCGCGATCAGCCCCGAGATGATCCGCGTCCTGCGCGAACTCCGTCAACTCAACCAGGCCGGCGAAGGCGATTCCGCCGAGGCCCATGAAGCCCTCCTCCGCCTCGACGAACTCGACGGCCCCACCGTCCAGGCCAAGGCCAAGCAAATGCTCAACGGCCTCGGCTTCCGCGACGCCGACTTCGAGCGCCGCGCCGCCGAACTCAGCGGCGGCTGGGTCATGCGCGCCCACCTCGCCCGCCTCCTCACGCAGGAACCCGACCTCCTCATCCTCGACGAACCCACCAACCACCTCGACCTCGAGGCCCTCATCTGGTTCCAGGAATACCTCCGCTACTACCCCGGTGCCATCCTCATGATCTCGCACGACCGCGAGTTCCTGAACCAGCTCGTGGACAGCATTATCGAAATCCGCCAGTCCCGCCTCACCCGTTATCGCGGCAACTACGACGACTACCTCGTCCAGCGCGAAGCCGCCGAAGTCCAGCTCCTCGCCGCCTACAAAAACCAGCAGCGCGACATCGCCCGCCTTCAGGAATTCGCCGACCGCTTCGGCGCCAAGGCCAGCAAAGCCTCCCAGGCCCAGAGCAAGCTCAAGCAGATCGAGCGCATGGAGAAAATCGAGGCCCCCGTCAGCGAAAGCCGCAAAGTCCATTTCAACTTCCCCCAACCCGTCCGCGGCGGACAACGCGCCATCCGCCTGACGGACATCCACCACGCCTACGGCCCCAAGGTCGTTTACGAGGGCATCAGCCTCGAGATCGAACGCGACAAACGCATCGTCCTTGTCGGGCCCAATGGCGCCGGCAAATCCACCCTCCTCAAGATCCTCGCCGAGGTCATCCCCGTCCAAAAAGGTCTGCGCGAACTCGGCCACAACACCAAGACCGGCTACTACTCGCAATATCGCGTGGACATGCTCCAACCCCAGCGCACCGTCCTCGAAGAAGCCCTCGACACCCCCCAGCGCATCACCGAACAGGAAATCCGCACCGTCCTCGGCTGCTTCCTTTTCAGTGGCGACTCCGTGTTCAAAAAGATCAGCGTCCTCAGCGGCGGGGAGAAAAGCCGCCTCGCCCTCGTCAAGCTGCTCCTCGACCCGCCCAACCTGCTCCTCATGGACGAGCCCACCACCCACCTCGACATGGCCAGCATCGACGCCCTCGTCGGCGCCCTCAAAGCCTTCGCCGGCACCGTCGTCTTCATCAGCCACGACGTTTACTTCATCCGCGCCATCGCCAACCACGTCATCCACGTCAAAAACGGCCAGCTTCACCACTACCCCGGCGGCTACCAATACTACCTCGACAAAACCGCCGCCCTCTCCGAACGCGCTGCCCTCACCGCCGGCGACGCACCTGCCAAGCCCAAGGCCGCGCCCTCCGAGAAGCCCGGCACCACCTCCAAGGAACAACGCCGTCGCGAAGCCGAGGAACGCCAGACCCGCGCCCGCCGCCTCCGCGACCAGAAACAGCTCGTTGAAAAACTCGAAAAATCCATCGCCGACTTCGAACGCCAGCTCCAGGAACTCGCCGACGAACTCGAGAAACCCGAGACCTACCAGCAGGCCGGCCGCGCCATGCACCTCAACCGCGAGGTCCTCGGCGTCCAATCCGAACTCGACACCGCCACCAAAGACTGGGAAGCCGCCGTCAACGCCCTCGCCCGCCTCGAAGCCGACATCCCCGGGATCGAGAAGCAATCCTGATCCCCTCGTTTCACCACCCACCGCCCACTCCCTTTCCCAGTCCCGGTCCGCCAGCCACTTCCGGCTGAAGCCGACCCTGCCCCGCCCGCGTCAAAGCCCGGCAAACCCATATCTCCCATGATGCACTCTCCACCCACCCGCCGCACTTTCCTCAAAACCACCGCCACCGCCGCCAGCGCCCTCGGATTCCCCGCCTTGCTCACCGCCGCCAATCCCAACGGCAAGATCGGCGTCGCCTGCATTGGCGTGCGCGGCCGCGGCAATTCGGTCATGGGCAGCTTCCTCGCCGAACCGGATTGCGAGATCACCCACATCTGCGACCTGCGCGCCAACATTCGGGAACAGCGCGGTGCCGAAGTCGAGCGGCGCACCGGCCGCAAGCCCAAGCTCGTCGAAAACTACCGCCAACTCCTCGACGACCCCGCCATCGACGCTTTCATGATTGCCACGCCGGACCATTGGCATGCTCTGCTCACCATCGAGGGCTGCCTCGCGGGCAAAGACGTGTACGTGGAAAAACCCGCCAGCCACAACATCGCCGAAGGTCGCGTGGCCGTGGCTGCCGCCCGCAAGCGCGACCGCATGGTGCAGATGGGCACGCAGATTCGCAGCGCCCCGTGGCTGCGCGAGGCGCGCGAATTCGTTCAGAGCGGTGCCCTGGGCAAAGTCATCTCCGGCCGCGCCTGGGAGACCGAGCGCACCGGCCCCGTAAAACTCGTGCCCGACGGCCAGCCACCGGCAGGCTTCAATTACCACATCTGGCAGGGCCCCGCGCCTGAACGCGCCTACAACGAAACGATCGTCACCAGCGCCTGGCGCTGGATGTTCAACTACGGCACCGGCGACCTCGGCAACGACGGCGTCCATCGCATCGATTACTGTCGCTACGTCATGGGACTCGACACCCTGCCCGACGCCGTGAGCTGCGCCGGCGGCAAGTTCTTCCACGACGACGACCAGCAATGGCCCGACACCCAGTTCGTCACCTACGAGTATCCCAAGGCCGTGCTCCAATACGAAATGCGCCTCTGGTCCAAGCCCCGCCTCCACGACGCCGGCGAAGGTGCCGTCATCCACGGCGAGAACGGCTGGATGCT
>CAZUUP010000669.1:0-3129 GCA_964623105.1 uncultured Akkermansia sp. | reverse complement strand
ATATTCCCCCGCGGCCTCGTTCGGCAGCCGGGAATCCTCGCCCGTCTTGGCGCTCACCCACGGGCAGTACTTGCTCGCGGCATGATGCGTCATGCTGATCGCCGGAAAGCCATCCTTGCCCATCCCAAAGCTCATCTCGACATAAGGTTTGGTCGGCCGCGCCACCGCGTCGGATATCTTGTCCACGTTGGCGTCCGTCTTGAGCTTGTCCTTGAACTTCCGTTCCGCATCCACATACATGAACAGCTCAAACTCATTCCACGTCACCTCGAACTTACCCATCCAGAACGGCGCGATCTTCACCCGCCGCTGCGGCCCTTCGTCCGGCTTGCGCGACTTCTCCGTCGCCGGGCTCCCCAGCACAAATTCCCCGCCCGGAATCGGCACCAGCGCATACTGCACATCCGTCCCCGCCACCAGGTTGGTGTAGGGCTTCATGTCCGCCGCCGTCGTGACCTTCAAATTCGCCATGATCAACTTGTGGATGTTCGCCACCGTCTCCGGTTCGTTCGCACCCGCCAACTCCTCCTTCTTCTTCTGTGTCAGCACCAAGCCATCCGGCCAGTCGGCACCCTGCTCGATCCAACCCGCGATCAAATCGGTCACATCCTTCGGCAACGGCCCACCCTTGGCTTTCGGCGGCATGACGCCCTCTTCGTCCACCCCCAGGATGGTCGAAGTGTAGATCCGGCTTTCTTTCGGCTTCCCCGGCACGATTCCAACGCCCGATTCGCCACCCTTGAACGTCAGTTCCCGCGTGTCCATCCGCAGCGAACCCTTGACGTAGCCGTCCCGATGACAGGCCACACAGTTGAACTCGAAGATCGGCTGGATGTCCTTCACGAAATCCACCCGCCGCACCGTCTTCAACACCACGCCCGCCGGCCAGTTCGCCCCCTGGTCAATCCAATCCTTCAGGATCGCCGTCTGCACGGGCTTGAGCTTGACCTCCTTCTTCGGCGGCATCACGTCGTCGTGATCAGGCGCAAGGATCGTGGTCGTGTAGAGCTTGCTGTCCGCCGCCTTCCCCGGCACCAACGCCGCCCCACTGCTGCCGCCCTTGAGCGCGGCCTCGCGGGTGTCGAGCCGCAGCTTCCCCTTCTGCTGCTCCTCACCATGGCACTTGATGCAATTGAGTTCCAGCAACGGCTTCACCTGCTTGTTGAAATCAACCGGGTCGGCCGCACGCACCGGGGAAACGCCAGCGATCACTGCGGCCACAGCGAAGTAGGAAAAGAATTTCATGCTCAATAAACTCGATCAACTTTGGCGGTGCGCAATCGAAAGTCAACGCTCCGCCCGGTCCGCCCGCCACCAAATGCCCCGCACCGCCGATCCGGCAAACTTCGCCCGCTAACCGAGACTGGGCAATTCCACCCTGCCGGCCGAAATCTTCTCCCCACCCAGGAAACGCTGCGCAATCTCCCCAAATCGCGCTGTCTCATCGGTCAGGCAGGCGCGCAACCGGCCGGAACGTCGCCGGTTTGCCAGCAACCCGCGGGCCGCCAGCTCCCGCCCCACCTGCCGCGCGCAGCTTTCCGCCGAATCGATCAGAACCACCTCCGGTCCCGCGATCTTCCGGATGGCCCGCTTGAGCAAGGGATAATGCGTGCAGCCCAAGACCAGCGTGTCGATGCGATGCCGCAACAACGGCCGCAAATACTCCTCCAGCACCAGACGGCTCACCGGATGATTCACCCACCCCTCTTCGACCAGCGGCACCAACAGCGGGCAGGCCACCGGAAACACCCGGCAATCCGGCCGCTCACCCAAAATCGCCCGCGTGTAGGCTTCGCTCCGGATCGTTGCCGGCGTCCCGATAACTCCGATCCGTCCCGACCGCGTCCGCTCCAGGGCCGCGCTGGCCCCCGGCAGGATCACCCCAAATACCGGCACGGCAAACCGCCCCTGCAACACCTCCAGCGCCCAGGCCGACGCGGTGTTGCACGCCACCACCACCGCCTTCACGTTCGCCGCCACCAAAAACGCCGTGTCTTCACACGCAAATCGCACCACCGTCTCGGGGGATTTCGTGCCATACGGCACCCGCGCCGTATCGCCCAAATAAAGCAAATCTTCGTTCGGCAATACGCGCCGCAACTGCCGCGCCACCGTCAATCCACCCACCCCGGAATCGAAAATGCCAATCGGGCGGGAACTCGGCGGCGGTCGGTGCGAAGACATGCGTTTCCTCCCGGCTTCACCGCTCCACCAACCGCCGAAACGTCGTGATGCCCGCCACGATGGCTTTCGCCAGTTGCCGGCAATGCTCCTTCTCCGCAATGCGCTTCCCTTCCTGTGGATCCGACATGAAGCCTCCCTCCACCAGGATCGCCGGCGCCGTCACCCCCTTGAGCACCACGAACCGCGCCCGCTTCACCCCGCGATCCTCGGACGACAACGTGTGCACAATCGACTTCTGCACCTGATGCGCCAGAAACACATTAAGCGAGTCAAACTGATTTCCCGGCAGCGCGCCCACCTGCGAACTCTCCTGCCGCGCATTGGTCGAACTCACCCGTGCCGGCGTCAGGCAATACGTCTCGACTCCCCGCACGCCCGGACTGGTCGTCGCGTTGTAATGCAAACTCACAAACAAGTCCGCCGCCCGCCGCCGTGCCAGTTCGGAACGCTCCTCCAACTCAAGAAACTTGTCGCCGCTGCGCGTCATCACGACCTTGTATCCCAGTTCCCGCAACAACCGCTCCACCTCCCGCGCCAGCGCCAGTGTGTGCGTCTTTTCCATGCCCACCCCGCCGTCCATGTTCCCCGCATCCTTGCCACCATGGCCGGGATCCAGGCAAACCGTCTTGATCCGCTGGCCCTCCTTCAGCTTCGGCGGATACAGGATCGGCTGGATCGCCGTCTTCAAATCCACCACCGAGATCAGGGCCGTCGTGTTGGCGCGCGCCACCGGCGCCGACATCCACACCGCGACACCGTTGATCACCGCCCGCCGCGAATCCACCGTGAACAACAGCGTCGATTTCCGTGTGGTGACCAGAAACTCCTCGTCCTTCCGCGTCCATTTGAACTGGAACTTGTTGGCCTCCACCCAGTCGAGCGCGCGCACATCGTCCCGCCCAAACGCATGCACCTCCTCGAGTTCCTCCAGTCGCACCTGCGCCT
>CAZUUP010000668.1:0-3151 GCA_964623105.1 uncultured Akkermansia sp. | reverse complement strand
AACGCCCGATACGCCGTCGCATACGGCACCCCCAACGCCGCCCCCTGCCCAAACGAACACGCCTCCGGCAACCGATGCACCTGCGCCGCGTCGCACAACGCCAACTCCGCATACGCACCCGTCAACGCCCCCGCCGCATACACCCGATCCCCCACCTTGAACCCCGTCACCCCGGAACCCACCGCCTCCACCGTCCCCGCCGCATCCATCCCCGGCGTATACGGCAAACCCGCCGCCCGCGCATAAGCGCCACTCCGGATGTACGTGTCCACCGGATTCACCCCCGCCGCCCGCACCCGCACCAACACCTGCCCCGCCCCCGCCACCGGATCAGCCACCGTCTCCAGTCGCATCACCTCCGGCCCACCCGTCTGTCGCACCACAATTGCTTTCATAAATAATCAATTCAACCCAACCCGCTGCCACCCCTGAACTTTCTTGCTCAAAAATCCCGCCCCTCAATTTCACCCGACATCCAGCAAACCGGGGCAACCCCATTCCACCACACCCTCACCGCCTAAAACCGCCTCATCCCCCCGCCAAACGGACTCGCCGTCGGCGATTTCGCCGGCTCCGCGCCCGTCACCACCTGCCCCGTCGCCACCACGTCTCCCTCTTTCAATCCCTCGAGTATCTCCGTAAACGTCCCGTCACTGATTCCCGTCTTCACCGGCACCGCCTCCAGCTTGCCGCTCATCGAGCCATCCGCATGCTTCACCGCCCCCGATGAAACCACATGCACCGACCGCGCCAGCCGCGCCTCCGGGCGTCCCCCTCCACCGCCTCCACCCCCACGCCCGCCACCATACCCGCCCGCCCCCCCGCGCCCGCCGCCCGCCCCGCCGCCACTCCCACCCGCGCCACCCGCTCCCCCATCCCGCGACCGCCCGCCAGCCTCGGCCACCTGATTCGTCCCCTTCGCCGCCTCCCCCGCCTTCTTCCCGTCCCCCGACTCCGCCGGCCGGAAACGAAACGCCGCATTCGGCACCTTCAACGAATCCCCCCGCTGCGCCACCACGATCGACACATTCGCCGTCATCCCCGGCTTCAGCTTCAAATCCCGGTTGTTCACCTCGATCACACAATCGTAAGTCACCACGTTCTGCACCGTCGTCGGCGCGTTCCGCACCTGCACCACCCGACCCTGAAATGTCCGATACGGAAACGCGTCCACCGTGAAATTCACCTCCTGCCCCACCTCCACCCCGCCCACGTCCGCCTCCGACACCATCGCGTCGATCTGCATCTTCGCCAGGTCATTCGCGATCAGGAACAACGTCGGCGTGTTGAAACTCGCCGCCACCGTCTGGCCCACATCCACGTTGCGCGAAATCACCACCCCGTCGATCGGCGCATAAATCGTCGTCCGCGCCAGGTCCACCTGCGCCTTCTCCACCGACGCCTCGCGAATCTTGATCTGCGCCGCCGCCTGCGTCAGATCCGCCGCCGCCCGGTCCGCCTCCGCCTGCGAGATCAACCGCTTCTCCACCAACTCCCGCGCCCGCCGCGCATTGAGCCCCGCCAGTTCATGATTCGCCCGCGCATTCGCCAGTTCGCCCTGCGCCTGGCTCAAATTCGCCCGAAACGTCGCCGCATCAATCTGCGCAATCACCTGGTTCGATGACACCCGCGAATTGAAATCCACCAGAATCTTCTCAATGATCCCCGACACTTGGCTCCCCACCTGCACCGTCACCACCGGATTCAACTGCCCCGTCGCCGTCACCGCCTGCGTCAAACTCCCCCGCGCCACACCCGCCACCCGATATCGCACCTCCGCCTGCGGCGCCTTCCGCCAATACCACCACCCGCCCGCCGCCAGCGCGACCAGCAGACCCACCGTGCCCCACCAGCCCCAACCGCGTTTTCCCGTTTCAGTCATCGCCTGTTCCGCCCGTCGCATTTCCCCGCTTCCCCGCACCCCGCCCACCATCCGTCCCGCAACCCATCGCTTTTTCCACTTTGGCTCCGCCCGCCCACGCCCTACAATCCCGCCGTGCTCACTTCACTCACCGAACAACTCCGCCGCGCCGAACCCCTCACCGACCCCCAAATCGCCGCCGCCGTGGAACAACTCATTGATGAACGAGTCACGCCCGAATGCAAAGCCGATTTCCTCACCGCCCTCGCCCACAAGGGTGAAACCACCGCCGAAATCGCCGCCTTCGCCCGCGCCCTCCGCGAGAAATCCCTCCGCCCGCCGCTCGACCCGCGCGCCGCCGACTTCGGCGAAATCCTCGACGTCTGCGGCACCGGCGGCGACCGCCTCAACACCTTCAACATCTCCACCACCGTCGCCCTCATCGCCGCCGCCGCCGGCGTCACCGTCGCCAAACACGGCAACCGCGCCATCACCTCCCAGGCCGGCAGCGCCGACGTCCTCGAAGCCCTCGGCATCCCCGTCGATCTCGCCCCCGAACCGGCCGCCCGCTCCCTCCACACCCACCGCTTCGCCTTCTTCTTCGCCCCCAAATACCATCCCGCCTTCAAACACATCGCCCCCGCCCGCAAGCTCTGCGCCGAACGTGGTCAGCGCACCATCTTCAACTTCCTCGGCCCCCTCCTCAACCCCGCCCGCCCCACCGCCCAACTCCTCGGCGTCCCCCGCCCCGAACTCTGCGAACCCATCGCCCGCGTCCTCCAATCCCTCGGCATCCGCCGCGCCATGGTCGTCTGCGGCCAGGTCCCCCTCCCCGCCGGCCCCCCCGCCCACCTCGACGAACTTTCCACCCTCGGCCCCAACACCGTCGCCGAGTTCTACCACGACCGCGCCCTCTCCGTCACCACCGTCACCCCCGAGGACTTCCCCCTCCAACCCGCCACCCTCGCCGACCTCACCGGCGCCGACCGCCACGCCAACGCCACCATCCTCCGCCGCATCCTCCACGGCCAGGAACGCGGCCCCAAACGCGACGCCGTCCTCCTCAACGCCGCCGCCGCCCTCTTCGTCGCCGCCCGCACCCGCTCCATGGCTGAAGGCTGGGACCTCGCCGCCACCGTCATCGACGACGGCCGCGCCGCCCACCAACTCGCCGCCCTCGCCACCCCCGTCCTCTAACCCACCCCCCAATCCCTCCCTCCCCGCCCCCCCCTTTCATCCCTCATCCTTCATCCCTCCTCCTTCCCATTTCCCGTCCCCCTCTTTGCGTCT
>CAZUUP010000667.1:0-3155 GCA_964623105.1 uncultured Akkermansia sp. | reverse complement strand
CCTCGACGAGAACGGCGCGCCCCGCATCCACCGCAAGACCGAGCTGCGCGGCATCACGCACCTCCATCACGCCCTCGATGCGAGCGTGATCGGAATCACTTCACACCTGCTCCCCTGCGATGGTGGCGTGTGGAAACGCGAGGCGATTGAGCTGCTGGCGAAGCGCCGCTGCAAAGCAGACGAACAGGCACAACTTCGCGCCATGCTGCGGTGGAATGTCAGCTTCACTAAGGAAGGCGAACCGCAGTTGTCAGAGCTCCCGCCCGAACTGCGCGAGCAACTTCGCGCCCGGCTGGCCGAAGTGCGGGTTGTGCAGCATTTACCGGCCACATGGGGCGGGTTGCCTACGAAAGAAACCATTTGGCGCGTCTTTGACCCGAAAGACCCGCATCGCAACGCGCGACGGATTCATCGTTGGCTTCTGCAAGCGAAGGTTCGGATTCCAGACCCGGACAGCCCAAAGACAACAACAGTCCTGTTAACCATGCGAAAGCGGCGCAATGCGAAAGACGAGGAAGGAGGCGGGGGCGGGAAAGTGTTCCGCGACACTAAGCGCGAATGGAAATGGGTTTACTGTGAAGTCGAGCGCTCGAAGGTTCTCGGCCTCGGTGTCGTAGGGGACAAGAAGCTCCGGGAAATCAAAGGCGGCAAGTTGATTGACGACAACTACGGCATCGCGCTGTTCCCGAATGCGCCGAAGGGCGAGGCTAAATACCAACCCATCCGCTTTTTCCGAGTTTGGGAGGAGATGGAGCGTTTGAAAAAGGCCGGCGGCGGAAAACGTCCGCCAATTCTTCGAAGAGGTCAGCTCATCCGTTTTGAGACCGGCCCATTTGCAGGAAAGATCTGGCGGGTCTTGGGGCTGGAGGATAATGGTCGCGTCCGCTTCTTTGAACCGGACACGGTGCGGCGGGTTGACAAGCCGGAGAACTACAAGAGGCTTCAAATCACCAGCCTGATGAAGTGCGGCCTCGAAATCCTCAAGTCCAGCCTCTGCGGCGTCGCCCAAGCCGCCCCGGTCCCGGCAACCGGGGGCCGGTAGGGCGCGCCTGTCCACAGCGCGCCGTGCCTAACCCTCCACGCCGGCGGCGCGGTGAGGACACCGCACCCTACCGCCCAATGGGCATCCCTCACCCGCTCGGCTGCCATCGTCTCCGGCCATTCCAAGTGTGCCACCGGACACTTCTTCTGTGCCACCGATGACATTTTGTGTCTCACCCGACAAACTTTCTGTCTCACCCGAGACTTTTTCTGTCCCACCCGAGACTTTGCGGCGGTTTCCGATCAATTCTTCCCCGTCTCCGATGACTTTGTGTCGATCACCCGAGACTTCTTCCGCGTCACCCGGCGTCGGGAGTCAATAAAAAGTCATCCGGATCGCCCACAAAGTCTTCCGGAACGAGTTCAGTTTCATCTGGAACGACAGCAAACTCATTGGGAATGAATAAAAAGGCATCGGAAATGATGGCAAACTCATCGGGAACGACCAGCCAACCATCCAGAACGCAGCCAAACTCATCGGGAACGCCAAAGTTTTCCCCGGGGGCGCCCCAGAAGGGTCCGGAAACCAGAACAAAACGTCCCGCACCCCATTCCAAGTCCCCGGCACAAAACTCCACCCCATCGGAGTTCGGCAAACAATCGTAGCGAACCCCGCCGCCGCCAGTCCCGCCCGAAACCAACCCCCGTAGCTCGACATTCCAATGTCGAGCCCGCCACTCCGTCCCGCAAATCCCGTCCCCCACCGTCCAGTCAACCCCCGCGTTTTGCGCGGGCGCATCGCGTGTTTCTCCCGAATGCAAAAATCCCCTTGCTTACCTCGCTCATTCCTATTACTACTTCATCCACAGCCTTCGGAATCCATCCCCAAGTCAGTACCGACCCCACATCAACCACTGGTGAAACGCCAGTTTCCGTAGTTGGACAGGCCGGTCTGACGGACCGCCCCGGATGGGGCAGACCAGATGCGACTCCGGGCGGGCGGGCAGCAGAAAGGAAGCAAAACCTATGAGCGAATACTGGGAAGACATCTATCATCGCGGCCAGCAAAGCATCGGCGTGTGGAGCGCCTTTGCCCCGGCCCTCACCGTCGGCGAGGTCACCCTCGCCAGTCACACCGCAGACACCGCGGCCTTGCAGACCAAGGCCAATGAACGGGATGTCCAGCAAGACCTCGTGGACATCGCCCGCGACGCGCGCGACGCCAACCTGCGGTTCATGGAGGATTTGAGCATCCGCTTCCCCCGCAAGCTCGAGGGCGACCTCGCGCCCACCGATCCGCTGCACGCGGAGATCGCGGACCTCCGCAACATCAACCCGGACTCACCCGACACCATCGCCGCCCGCGTCCGGCGGACCATCAGCCTGTGGAACCGGGTCAACGCCCAGCGCGCGGCCGCCACCCCGCCGCTGCCCGCCTTCAACATCGGCGGCACGCTGGTCGCCGCATTGGATACCGCCCTGACCACCCAGCACACCCTCCTCCAAACCATCGAGAACGAGCGCGGCAAGCTCACGCAAAAACGCGAGGCACTCCGCACCCTGGCCGCCAAGGTGGATCGCAACAACAAGCGTTGGTATGCAGCTTGGGAAGGCGAATTCGCGGACAACTCGCCCGAGCGCACCGCCCTTTCGCAGATCGATACCGGTGCCCAGACCCCCGCCCCCGAGCCATTGGAAATCAACACCGTGACCGCCCTCGGTCCGGACCAGGTCAGCGTGACGTATGTCCCCGGCGGCGGCGACCACGCGACCAGCTTCAAGCTGCTCTGGCGGATCGAAACGGTGGATGCCGACTTCGTCCACGAAGCCGTGCTGAACCTCGCCGGTCAGACCGTGACCGTGACCGGTGCCGCCGGCCAGACCGTGAGCTTCAAAGCCCGTGCCAGTAACAGCACGGCCGACACCGATGGCGCGGTGAAGCAGGTCACGATGCCATGAAGGCCGAAGTTACGGGCTGATGCTTGTGAGTTGCAAGGAGTGCGCCCCGGCCAACAAACGGGCCGCCCGAAGCCCAATGCAGCCGGGCGCACTCCCTCTCCCCCAGGTGGACGATACGCACCTGCCCCATCCACTCCCAGGATATCCCCCCATCTTCTCGATGCGCGTCCGCCCCACTCCCCTCTCCCAGCGGGAGAGCAAGGGTGAGGGAGAAC
>CAZUUP010000666.1:0-3161 GCA_964623105.1 uncultured Akkermansia sp. | reverse complement strand
TCGGCGTAAGCGCGGAGGTGAACATCGCCGCCGAACATGCCGGCGCCGACGAGGGCGATTTTGATCGTGGGTTCCATGATGGGTCGAAATTCGGTTGTCGTTGTGCTCGCGAAAGGTGGCAAAAATCGCAGCTCGTGAACAGAGACAATCAGGGCGCGGTAACTTCAGCCCAAATCTCCGGTGAACACGGCGCCGGCGCGGGACCGGTCGCCAATGACCTCGGGCAATCGCACATCTGCCCGCGAATCGCGCCTCCGGGGCGCGGGGGACAACTCTGTGGGAAGCAGTTTTCGCCGGGGCAGCCAGCTCAGGTCGAAACACTCGGACGGTTCCGGGGGTACGGCTGGGCGGCGGTTCGGGATTGCCGGACCGGGACGCTTCTGCGAAGAACCATGCCTCCGTCGGCGGCGACGCGCACCGGAGACAATTTCTTGGGCGCATGGCAAAAGTTTACTTCTACTACTCGGCAATGAACGCGGGCAAAAGCACCGTGTTGCTCCAGTCCAGCTACAACTATCAGGAGCGCGGCATGAACACGCTGGTCCTGGCACCCGCCCTGGACACCCGGTACGGCGCGGGCAAGGTGACCTCGCGCATCGGGTTGTCGGCTCCGGCACGGTCGTTCACCCAGGCGGATGACCTGCTGGCAATGGCGCGCGAGGCCCTCGAAAAGGAGACGGTGTCGTGCGTGCTGGTGGACGAGGCGCAATTCCTGACCAAGCCGCAGGTGCTGCAGCTCACGGACATCGCAGACATGCTGCATATTCCGGTCCTCTGCTACGGATTGCGGACGGATTTTCAGGGCAACCTCTTTGAAGGAAGCCAGTGGCTGCTGGCCTGGGCGGACACGCTGATCGAACTGAAGACCGTGTGCCATTGCGGGCGCAAGGCCACCATGGTCTTGCGGCTCGATGCGTCGGGCAAACCGGCAACCAACGGCGCGCAAATCGAAATCGGCGGCAATGACCGGTACGTCTCCGTCTGCCGGCGGCATTTCAAGGAAAGCCAGGCCGCGTGGTTGTTTTAAACGGGCTCAGGCAACCCGCTCGGGGTCTTGCTTCGGAGTCCTCGCAGTCGCCCCGGTTCCCCACCTGATTGAATCTTTACCACCGCACCATCGTTCATCCGTGCATGTCGCACCTTGCCGGGAGAATCTCGTTCTCCATCCTGATCCCACTCATGCTGCTGACATCCACCACCGTGGGATGGGCGGCGGAATTCCATGTCTCCCCATCCGGCGACGATACCCATGCGGGGACGGCGGCGCGGCCATTCGCTACGCTGGAGCGCGCCCGCCAGGCGGTGCGTGACCGGCGCAAGCAGGGTAATGAGCCCGTCACCGTTTTTCTCGGTGGCGGCGTCTATGAACGGCGGCAACCGCTGGCGTTTGGTCCCGAGGATTCCGGCACCCCGCAGGCCCCGGTAGTATGGCGAAATCTCGGCGCCGAACGGGTTGTGCTCTCCGGCGGTCGCAGGATTCAGGGATTTCAACCGGTGACCGATCCCGCCGTGCTCAAGCGTCTCCCCGAAACGGCCCGCGGCAAAGTTCTCCAGGCGGATCTGGCACCCTCCGGAATGCGCGATTTCGGCACCGTGGCGGAGGCGGGCAAGCGGCTTGAATTGTTTTTTGCCGGTCAACCAATGCCGCTGGCGCGCTGGCCAAACACCGATTTTACGCGGGTCGGAGACCTCACGGGCGGCAAGCCCATCACTTCCCACGGCCTCAAAGGCGACGCCATCGGCAAGTTCACCTACGCGGGCGACCGGCCGTCGAACTGGGCCGGTGAAACGGATGCCTGGGTGAGCGGCTACTGGTTTTGGGACTGGTCGGACGGACAGCAGCGCATCGCCTCAATCACCCCCGAAACCCGGACCATTGAACTGGCGCCGCCGCAACATAACTACGGATTCCGCAGAGGGCAGCGCTACTACGCCTTCAACCTCCTGCCTGAACTGGATACCCCCGGCGAGTGGTACCTCGACCGCGGGCGCGGGACGCTCTACTTCTGGCCGCCGGGCGATCCCGACGCGGGGGTGATCCTGTCCGAAGCGAGCGCGGTGCTGACCTTTGACAACGCGTCATGGATCACCGTCCGCGGCCTGGTGATCGAGGCAACCCGCGGGACCGCAGTGCGCATCAATGCCGGCACCGGCGTGCGGATGGGTGGTTGCGTGTTTCGCAACACCGGGGCGTGGGCGGTGTCGATCTCCGGCGGAAAAAGTCACGGCGTGACCGGCTGCGACATCTACCAGACGGGGGAAGGCGGCGTGGCGCTTACGGGCGGGGACCGCGCAACCCTCGAACCGGCGGGACACTTCGTCGACAACAACCACATCCACCACTATGCGCGATTGATTCGCACCTACCGGCCCGCCATCGGTTTGCATGGAGTGGGCAACCGCGCCACGCACAACCTGATTCACGACGCACCGCACAACGGCATTCTGCTGAGCGGCAATGACCATCTGGTGGAGTTCAACGACATTCACCGCGTCTGCCAGGAGACGGGCGACGTTGGCGCCTTTTACATGGGCCGCGACTGGACCATGCGGGGAAATCTGCTCCGCCACAATTTTTTCCACCACATCAGCGGGCCCGGATTGCACGGTGCCATGGCGGTTTATCTCGATGATGCGGCCAGCGGAACGACCATCTTCGGAAATATCTTTTTCCACGCGGCCCGCGCGGCGTTCATCGGCGGCGGCCGTGACAACGTGGTCGAGAACAACGTTTTCGTGGATTGCCAGCCAGCGGTGCATGTCGATGCGCGCGGACTGGGCTGGATGCGCGAAACGGTGGCACCCGGTGGTTTCATGGACCAGCGGCTGGATGCGGTTCCCTTTCAGAAGCCGCCGTGGAGCGTCCGCTACCCGGAGTTGGTCAACATCCGCAAAGAAAACCCGCCCGCCCCGCGCGGCAACGTGGTGCGCCGGAACATCAACTCGGGCGGCCGGTGGCTGAACCTCGAAAAAGCAGCCGAACCCGGCGTCACCTTCGAGGCCAATCTGACGGACAAAGATCCCCGCTTCGCCGATGCCCAGCGTCTGAATTTTCAACTCCTCCCCGATTCGCCCGCCTGGAAATTGGGCTTCCAACGCATCCCCGTGGAACGGATCGGCCTGCAACAAGATGAGTGGCGCAAGGCGCTGCCCGCCGAATC
>CAZUUP010000665.1:0-3211 GCA_964623105.1 uncultured Akkermansia sp. | reverse complement strand
ACCACGCCGCAGGGCGCGCCCACCCTGCTCCAGGCCCCCGGCCGCACCATCGCCTTCTCCCGAAAAAAATCACTCTCCCTCCGGATATACACCCCATCCGTCTCCAACCGCAAACCTCCCTCCGGCGCAATGTTCTTCGCCCGGACCAAAAAAATCCGGTCCGCCGCCGGTGCTTCAAACAGCTCCCGCCGCCCACCGTACAACGCAAACCCCCCGCGCAAACTGAACGCCTCGACCAACCGCACGCCACCCACGCCCGCCCCACGCCCGCGCGACGAACCCGCGTGCGCCTCCGGCCGCCAGTCGTCGGTCTCCGTCAACTGCACACGCTTCCAACGAGGATCAGCACCAGAAACCTTCGGGATCTCCAGCGTCTCCAATTCCTTCAGTTCATCGCACTGGAAAAGCCACGTGCCCCGGCCGACCACCGCTTCCCCGGGCGCCAGTCTCCGCGCCAACAGTACATTCGTCTTCGCCGCCGTCGCCGGGAAAATGTTCCGGGGCAGGCTGATGATGGCCGAAATCTCCGCGTGCCGCAGCAACCACGCCCGCACATATCGAAACGGACGGTTGCTGAACGGCCCGTCCGGCAACACCACCGCGATCCGCCCCCCCGGTTTGACCAGCTTCAGGAACAACTCGATGAACAGCACCTCCAGACACTGCGCCCGCCGCCCTTCGCCCAATTCAAACATACGCAGCACCTCGGGCCGTGCCTCCAGATGCGCCTGCGCACTGTAGGGCGGATTCCCCACCGCAAGGTCGAAAGTCCCCCATTGATCCTCCAGAGATACCAACGCATCACCCGCAACCAACCGGCCCGCCGGCAGATGCTTCCGCATCTCCTTGACGTACACCGGATCCACCTCGCACGCGGACACCACCGACCCCGCCGGCGCATGGTGGACAAACACCCCGTCGCCGCAACTCGGATCCATGATCCGCCACCCCGGACCCGCGCCGAGCAAACGAAACAGACACCGCGCTACCACCGCCGGGGTGAAGAATTGTCCAATCACCCGGCCAGTCTGCCGAACCCCGCCCCAATGCCAAGCCTCCGGCGCAAGCCCCCCCACGCCCGCCGATCTTCCCGGTGTGCATCCCCCCTACCTCATTCCACCCGCCGGCGTTGTCTCCGGGCAAACACCCCGGAACTTCAGGTTGAATCTCCTTTACACCCGTCCGCCCCTTTCCTAGTTTGAACCCCGAACGAACATTGAACGACAAGTATGGAAGCCAAAGAAAAAGGTAAATTGATTGCGAATTTCCGGGTCCACGACAAGGACACCGGGTCTGCCGACGTGCAGATTGCTCTTTTGACGGAGCGGATTAACCACCTCACCGGACATCTTCAGACCTTCAAAAAGGACCACAGTTCCCGCCGAGGCCTGCTGAAAATGGTCGGCGAACGTCGCCGTCTTCTCGATTATCTCGCCCGCAACGACGAAGGTCGTTATCAGGCAGTGACCAAGAAGCTCAAGCTCCGCAAGGAGAACCCCCCTTCCCTTCGCAATGGTTTCCGGCACCCGCCGGATTCGTACCCCTCCATTGCGGGGGTTGTTCCACACCAAAACGGGAACCACGCCGGATTTGCGGTCCGAATGGTCCCTTTCATCCAATAATCACCGCATGAAAACCACCCCGGCGTCAGGGGAAATTTCAATCAGCACCCGCCTTGCCGGATGCTGACAGAAGTTCCTCCGTGTCGCCGGGGTTCCAGAAAGAACCTATGTCAGAGAAAGTAATCGCAGAAGTCGGAGGTCGTCCCATCACCATCGAAAGCGGAAAACTCGCCAAACAGGCCGACGGCGCCGTCACCGTCCAACTGGGCGAAACCATCGTCATCGTCGCCGCCGTCGCCGCCACCAAAGCCAAGCCCGGTCAGGATTTCTTCCCCCTCACCGTTGACTACCGCGAAAAGGCCGCCGCCGCGGGCAAGTTCCCCGGTGGCTACTTCAAGCGTGAAGGCCGGCCCACGGAAAAGGAAATCCTCACCTGCCGCCTCACCGACCGCCCCATCCGGCCCCTTTTCCCGAAGGGTTGGTACAACGAAGTCCAGGTCCAGAGCGTCCTCCTCAGTGCCGACGGCGACAATGACCCGGACATCCTCAGCATCATCGGCGCCTCCGCGTCCCTCACTGTCAGCGATATTCCCTGGGAGGGCCCGCTCGGCGCCGTCCGCGTCGGCCGCGTCGATGGCAAGTTCATCGCCAACCCGACCCACGGTGAAATGGAGAACAGCGACCTCGACCTCGTGTACGTCGGTAACGAAAAAGACATCGTGATGTTCGAAGGCGCCGCCAACGAAATCCCCGAGGCGGACTTCAATGCCGCCCTGCGCTTCGCCCACGAGGCCGTCCAACCCATCATCGCCGCCCAAAAGACCCTTCAAGCCAAAATCGGCAAACCCAAGCGCGAGATCAAGGTCAACGTCGTCCCCGACGAAATTCTCTCCGCCGCCAAGGCTCTCGCTGGCGACCGCATGGTCCCCGCCCTCCTCACCCCCGCCAAACTCGCCCGCGAAGCCGCGTGCAAGGCCATCGCTGACGACGTCGGCGCCCAGTTGATCGCCAAATTCGGCCCCGAGAAAGTCACCGAATTCGTCATCAAAGACGCCTTCTACTACATTCAGAAAGAGGCCGTGCGCAGCCTCGTCCTCGACAGCAAGAAACGCCTCGACGGCCGCACCTTCACCGACATCCGCCCCATCAGCGGCGAAGTCGGCATGCTTCCCCGCGCCCATGGTTCCGCCATGTTCTGCCGCGGCGAAACCCAGGCCGTAACCCTCGCCACCCTCGGCACCACCGAGGATTCCCAGGAGTTCGATGCCTACACCGGCGGTCAGACCCGCAAGCAATTCATCCTTCACTACAACTTCCCGAACTTCTCGGTCGGCGAAACCGGCCGCATCAGCGGCCCCGGCCGCCGCGAAATCGGCCACGGTGCCCTCGCCGAACGCTCCGTCCGGCCCTCCGTTCCCCTGAAGGAATTCCCCTACGCTGTCCGCGTCACCAGCGAGATCATGGAATCCAACGGTTCCACCTCCATGGCCTCCGTCTGCGGCGCCACCCTGGCACTCATGGACGCCGGCGTGCCCATCACCCGCCCCGTCGCCGGCATCAGCATCGGCATCTGCACCGACCACGACGACAAGTACGTCATCACCCGCTACGAACTCCTCACCGACATCATCGGCTGGGAAGACGCGTTC
>CAZUUP010000664.1:0-3222 GCA_964623105.1 uncultured Akkermansia sp. | reverse complement strand
CCGTCGCCGAACGCCGAAACGCCCGCGCGAGAAACCGCTCCAGCACCTGCCGCATATACGCCATCGGGTCGGCGGCGCGCAGCGGGGACTCGAAAAGGACGCGCCGATGCGGTTCCGGCGGCCACGTCTCCACCAGGGGACATTCGATTTCCATCCACTCGACTACCGCGCGCGGCAACGCCTCCTTCCGCGTTTTTTGGAAGTTGTTTTCATCGTTCAGCGTGCCGTCGTCGTAGAGCACTTGCGGCGTGATGTGCAACCGCTCGGGCAGGTTCTTCCCCTTCGACGGCACCACCGGCTGCACGGGAAAATTCTCGATGCGCCCGCGCATTTCAAAAACTTCCGGCGCATCGGGCGAATTCCGCAACCGCACCGTGCCCACCGGCGCCACGCGCAAGGTCGAGCTGTTCACATTGAGGTTGTAACCCATCACCAGTTGCAGCGGCACTTCGCGCACCCCCGCGGGCAGAATCGCCGATGCCTTGAAGCGGATGCGGAACTCGCCGGTCTTCGGCGGATTGTCGATGGCGATGCCCTGCGCCGCCGAGTCGCGTCCATTGCCCCACACTCCGACCTCATCGCGCCCCAGCCCGCGATACGCGCCCATCGGCTTCCACTCCCGCCGCTCGCGCCGCACCGCAGGTACCGCGGGGTCCACGATGACGCTGGCCAGCGCACGCTTCGCGCACTCGAGATAGCGCTCAATTTGCTCCGGCCCCACGAGCATGAACTCGGCGGCATTGTTGAAACGATATGGCTTCACGGGGTCTTCGGGCAGACTCTCCTTGAAGCGCAACTCCACGCCCAGCAGGTCGCGCATCGTGTTCTCGTATTCGAAGTTCGTGAGCCGCCGCGCCATCACCACGCGCCGCTCGCTGGCCGCGGACTGCTGCGTCTGCCGGCGCAATTCCCCCGCAAGCAAGGCCGCGATTTCCTTTCGCTCCACCGCCGTCGGCTGCCTCTTCTCCTCCTCCGGCGGCATATCCCCGCCCTCCAGCGCCTCCAGCACACGGTCCCACAATTTGAGCCTCTCCGGCGAAGCCGGCTCAAAGGAAAACTCGTGCAGCACCACCTTTCCCCTGCTCTTCTCCGCGCCATGACACTGCGTACAATATTGTCCGAAAAACTTCCCTGCCTTCGCACTCCTCTCCGCCGCCGTGTCCGCAAAAATCACTCCCGGCATCAACAGCGCCAGCGCCCACAAGCCAGCACAGGCAAGCGAGGCGCGGATTGTTTTCATGGCAAGAGCTGGACGGATAAATCTGGGCTTGTTTGTTCTGGGCGCATCCCGGCGGCAATCCGGGCGCCCGAGTCTGCGCCCCATCGTTTCATCAATCCTTTGCCAATCCCCGCAACCGAGCCATCGCCTCGGCGAACCCCTTGCCAATGCCACCGAGAATTTTGGCCGAGCCGAGGTAGTGGAATTCGAGATTGGAAATTCCCTTCTCCAGCACCGTCCGCTCGCGTTCGGTGAGGCCTTCCATGCGCATTTTTTCCAGCGCCGCCTTTTCCTCGGCGGGCTTCAGCTTCTTTTCGGTTGCGAGCTTTTTCGCCTGTTGCCGGATGGCTCCGTCCTTTGCTTTCGCCGCGGTCAGTTCCTTGTCCCAGTATTTTTCCGTCAGGACCGCCGCGACGTTGCCTTTGAACTCCGGCATCTGTGCGGGTGCGGCCATCGCCGTGCGGATGTTTTCGTGGGTGGATTTGTAACGCAGTTGGTCGGGACCGTAGTCCGCGGTCGGTCCGCCGACGCCGATCACGCCGATGACGAACGGCATTTTCGGAGCGTTCAAATCTTTGCGCACATCGCGGATGAAATGTGCCATCGCCGAGGTGTAGGCATCGTAGCCGCCGGCCTTGTCGCGATTCGGATAGGTACCGCCGTCCACCATGTCGTTCCAACCCTGGAACCAGGCGAAGCCCGCGATTTCGTAGCCCTGCGCTGCGTCGTAATCCGGCACCACGCGCTTCGGGTCCGCGAGAACTTTTTTCACGTGCTCGATCATCAACCGGTAAAAAACACCCGTGCGTTCAGCCTTCTCCTTTTTCATCACCTCGAGGTCCTTCCCCTGTTTTTGGAAATTGGCGAGCTGCGTTTCGTTGAAAACATACGGGCCGGCGCCCGGCGGGCGGAAGTCGGTGTTCAGACTTTTTCCGCCCCACGAGGTTTTGATGATCAGGATGGGGGCGTCGGTGAACTTTTGCATGTAAAGGCCGAACGTGAACTCCGGCCCGATCTTCTCGGCCGAGGCGCCAAAACCGGCCGTGAGTTTCCCCGTTTGCTCCTCCTGCGGCTCCTTTCCGCAGCCGATGGACGAAATCCACACGCGTTCGCAAACCTTCGGCTTTCCATCCGCGCCGACCATCTCCGCCAGCATGGGCTTCGTTGCCGGGTCCATGCCGATGTGCTCGATGGTGCCCACCTTCGCGTGGCCCTGCATGTTCGATTGCCCGGCGAGAATGAAAACTTGCAGGGGCTTGGCGGAGAGTTGGAAGGCAAGCAGGAGCGTCAGCAGAGTGAGGGCGGTTTTCATGGTTTGGAGGTTGGGGGACGATTGTGTGTGATGCTGGGTTCGTCAGGTTGAGTCCGCGACAGTCTGGGGACGCTCGCGAAAAAGGGAAGCATCCGATCACCGGGCCGGGCGGGCCTTGAAATCCGCGAGGTCCACCAGCGTTGGCATGGCGGTGCCGTTTGCAATGGCGGCAACTCCCTGGTCGAACTCCTTCAGGTGGTCGGCGGACACTTTCTTCACATTCGCCAGGTGGGCCCGGACTTTTTGAAGTTTTGGGAGCAAGGGCTTGGCGTGGGCACCATAGCGCTGGAGGTAGGCGAGGCAGGCTTTGCTTCGATTCTTCTCCCCCCAACGTTCGGGTTCGATGACCGAGACGCAGAGCGCCATCCCTTCGCGGATGCGCAGGCGCGAGAGCAGATCGAGGCCGGCGAGGCGCACACCGTCGGCAAACATCTCGTTGCTTGGTGCGAGGGGCTGAATGGCACGGACGATGTCGGGCAGCAACGCGACGAGGTCCTGGTCGGTAAGTTTGCTGAAGGACTTCGCGGCGGTGCCCCGGGCGATGCTGTCCTCGTGGTTCAACAGCGACTGGAGGGCAGGATAGAGCTGGGCGCGGTCCACGCCTGCCACCGAAGCCGCGAGGAGGCTCTGCGGGGCGCGGGAGCCGGGGTAATGGGCGAACGACGCGAGACGGGCGAAGAGCGCGGCGGGG
>CAZUUP010000663.1:0-3232 GCA_964623105.1 uncultured Akkermansia sp. | reverse complement strand
GCCACCCTCCCCGCGCAGAAACCGATCCAAAAACTCCTCCGCCACCGCCTGCGCCTCCGGCGGATAGCGATGCCCCAGCCGGTGATTCAGCCAGCCCAACTTCCCCTCCGCACCGAGCAACCGGTACACCGGCCGCACCGCCTCAATAAAAGCCCAACTCCGGTCCCCGTCCGCCGATTCCCCCGCCAGCAACAGAAACCCCCGCGGTGCGATCAACGCCAGCACCTCATGCAAGTCACCCCCAAATCCCGCCTGCTTCACCGCCGGCCCCAGATACCACGGCGCCTCCCAATTCGTGAACTTTAGCCCGATCCCCCCTTCGCTGAACACCGCCACCTTGTACCGCTCATCAAACGCCGCCGCGAACAACACCTCCTTCGCGCCCAGCGAATGCCCCAGCGCCCCGATGCGATCCCCGTCCACCCCTGACAACGACGCGAGAAAATCCGCCGCCCTCACCCCGTCCCACGTCATTCGTGCCATTCCTGTCCACCCGGGATTGCGCGCCTGCACCAGCTTCACATTCCCCGCGAAGTTCGTCCCGTCATCGAAAATGTAACAGCGCGGACACAAAACCACATACCCCCGCCGCACCAGTTGCACCCCTTGGTTCAACTCCGGATTCGACGCATCCAATCCCGCCGCCTGCCGCGCGTGACTCTTCACCGTCTGATGAAACACCACCACCGCCGGACGCCGCGCCGCCACCGGCTTCGGCGTCAGCAAATAACCATCCGTGAACACGCCCTCCTGAATCTGATACTTCACATGCTGCCGCGTAAAATCGGGCAGCTCCTCCGTCCCCAAAATCTCCGTCTTCAACGGCGCCCGCTCCGCCGGAAAATCGCCAAGCAAACCCTGCCAGCGCTGGCGCAACCCCGCGCGCCGTTGCTGCCATTGGGCGGCATTCGTCACCGCCACGCCAACCCCATCCACCAACAACGGAGCCAGTACCGGCTCGGTCACTCCTTTCGCTGGCCGCTGAAGCAAATCCACCTTTGGGGAACCGCTCGCCAGCGCCGCAACCGGGCGAGTGCCGGAAACACCCGGCTGGGCATTCGTCAGATTCGACCCCGAAAGCGGATTCGTCGAACCGTTCCCGGTACCGCTTAAAATAACGAAATTCGTTGGCCGGGCCGTCGTCTGCGCAATCTGCACCGCCGGGTTGGCTCGTTGAGCCACGGCGTTGGTTCTCTGATAGGCTCGAATCCGCGCCAGCGCCCATTCGGGAATCGGTGGTTCGTCGTAAAAGCTCTTCACCCCCGCGTCGCCTCGCGGGTACACCCAACCACTTTGCGAATGCACCACCGCTGACCCTTTCCCCCTTTTGTCAACGAATTGAGCCGCGGCAACGAACGTGACCGGCTTGTCGCGCGGCACCACAAAAAGTTCGGCCAAGTTCAACTCGTAAACCACCTGTCCGCGTGCCGGGATGACCATGTACGGTGGCATGTACGGTGCCGTGCTCATGGTAAAACTCCACGGCCGCCCCGCATACATGTTTCCCCTGGGCGTGCGCGGCAGTGGTTGGCTCGCTTCGTCAATCGCGATAATCTCGAGCACACCGAAATCGTCTCCGCGATAGCCCACCTTCTGGTCAGAATCATTTCGCAGCACAATCGCCGCATGAACCCTTTGCGTGCTGGCCTGTTCCGGTTCCAATACGATCAGCGCGAGGCGCAGGCCATTCGACGCCACCCCAAAATCTGCCCCACCCTTTCCCTGATCCACCAAGTGAATGCGTTCCAAAAGCGCATGCAGTTGCGCACGACGTTGCGCGATCACCTCCGGAAACTGCCCAAAATGAAGCCGACCGAGATCCGGAGTCCTCGCGAAAAGCGTCTCATACTCTGCGCCCCCCACCGCCCCGCCGCAGAGCCTCGCCCCAAGCACCAGCATTAAGATGGCCACCGCTCGCATCATAAGTTCTGCCCCGAATTCCTAGCTCAGCCCGCGAATCTCCGTCCACCGTCCCCCACCGCCCCTCACCTCATCTCACCTCCACACACACCAAATCCCCCGCCGCATTCCGGCAATAAATGCACCCGTTCGCCAGCACCGGCGTCGCCCAGCACTTGCCCCCCAGCACCTGCGCCCGCGCCACCGGCTTGAACTCCGCCCCCGACGCCTCCGCCACCACCAACTCGCCCTTCTCGCTCAAGATGATCAGCTTCCCATCCGCCGCCACCAACGATCCCACCCCCATCCCCTTCGCCCCCCACCGCGTCGCCCCCGTCTTCCAGTCCAGACACCGCAATTCCCCGTCCGGCTTCCCCGCCTGCCCGTGGAACGCAAACAAACTCCCGCCCAACACCACCCCCGCATTGAAATGCACCCGCGTCGTCGTCGCCCAACCCATCACGGGCGCACCATCCGCAAGATTCAACATCACCCCCGGCACATTGTAAGCCGAGAGGAACAGCATCCCGTCATGAATCACCGGCGCCCCCGAGTTCGTGTCATAATTCGACACAAACTTCTGCCGCCACAACACCTTCCCGGTCGCCACCTCCACCGCCACACACTCCCGCCGCGTCAGCACCGCCACGCACCGCCGCCCCCTCAGTTCAAACCCCACCGCCGTCGCATACGCCGCCATCTCCTTGTTCGAAGTCCACACCACCCGTCCCGTCTCCCGTTCCAGTGCCGTCGCTGCCCCGCCCACATTCAGAATCAGCAACTCCCCCTCCACCAGCGGCGACGAAGCAAATCCCCAATCCGGCACCGCCACTCCCAACTCCTTCGCCAGTTGCTTCTGCCAAAGAATCTTTCCCGAACTTAATTCGAAGCAGAAGAAATCCCCCTCGCGACTCAGGTGAAAAACCTTCCCTCCATGGATCGTCGGCGTCCCCGTCGTCCCGCCCTCGAAAAACTTGTCCCCCAGCGGCGCCGCATACGAGTGACTCCACGCCACCTTCCCGCTCCGCGCCTCGAAACACCACACCGTGTCCTTCCCCTCCCGATGCCCCGTCGCCATCACCCGCCCCTCCCCCACCACCAGCGTTGAAAATCCCAGCCCCACCGACGCCCTCCACAACACCGGCGGACTCCCCCCCGGCCAGCTCGTCTTCCAGCCCGTCTCCCGCGAAATCCCGTTATGATCCGGCCCCCGGAAACACGGCCAGTCCAACGCCCTCCCCGTCACCGCCGCCATCACGCCAACGCCCCCGCAAAACAACCAAACAAACCGCCGCCAGCGCAGATGGGTAATCATGAAGGGAACGTTGCCCCC
>CAZUUP010000662.1:0-3242 GCA_964623105.1 uncultured Akkermansia sp. | reverse complement strand
CACCCCTCACCCTCATTCCCTCTCCCCGTTGAGGGGAGAGGGAGGTCCGAGGTGGGCGGGTTCGTGGTGGGTTTCATGGCGGTGGTCAGCCTTGTTTCACGCGGGCGTCGAGGAGGCTGTAGCTGAGGTCCACGAGGAGGTTCATCATGAGCAGGAGGGCGGCGTAGAGGAGGACGAGGCCGACGACCATCGGGTAGTCGCGGCTGAGGGAGCTGTTGACGAGGAAGACGCCGATGCCGGGGATTTGGAATATATTCTCGACGACGAACGAGCCGGTGAGGAGGTCGGCGAGGAGCGGGCCGGAGTAGGAGACGACGGGGAGGACGCCGAGGCGGAAGGCGTGTTTGAGGAGGACGGCGGTTTCGCTCAGGCCCTTGGCGCGCGCGGTGGTGATGAACTCGGCGTTCATGGTGTTGAGCATTCCTTCGCGCATGATGCGGGCGATCTTGCCGGCGAAGTAGAGGCCGAGGGCGATGGTGGGGAGGATGACGTGCCACGGGGTTTCCCAGAGCGAGGCGGGGAAGATTTTCCAATGGACGGCGAAGGCCATGACGAGGAGCGGGCCGACGACGAAGCCGGGAATGCAGACGGCGAGGAGGGAGAAGAAGCTGCCTAGGTAATCGCCCCAGCGGCCACGGCGCGCGGCGGTGTAGAAGCCGAGGGGAATGCCGACGCCTTGTGCGAAGAGGAAGGCCATCCAGCCGAGTGAGAGGGAGACGGGGAGGCCTTGGGCGATGATGTCGTTGACGGAGTGGTCTCGGTATTTGAGCGAGGGGCCGAAGTCGCCGCGGGCGAGGCCGCCGAGGTAGCGGGCGTATTGCTGCCAGAGGGGTTCGTCGAGGTGGTATTTGGCGCGGAGGTTGCGCTCGATTTCGGGGGAGGCGGGTTTGCGTTCCTTGTCGAAGGGGCCGCCGGGGGCGACGCGGACGAGGACAAACGCCAGGAAGCTGATGAGGATCAGCAGGGGGATCATGAAGATCAGGCGTTTGAGGAAGTACATGGCGGGTTAGCGGGGGGAGGGATGGCCGCAAGGAACGCAAAGAAACGCAAAGAGGGAATGGGATTTTGGTTCGGAAGAAGGGCGGAGCTTGGCTTCCCCTTTTTGCGTCTCTTTGCGTTTTTTGCGGCAATTCATCATCGGAATAATTTCAGCGGGAGTCGGCGACAGTTTGCCCAACGGAACTCGCGGGCGGGCCGCCCGCGCTCCGGGGGGATTTGCGGCGGATGCGGTTGATGGGGTGCTCGTCGAGGAGGTTGGGGTGGATGCCTTCGATGCGGTCGGGTTTGAAGAAGTTGACGCCGACGTAGAAGTAGAGGGGGACGATGGGAAGGTCGTCGCGGATGAGGAGGGTCTCGGCTTGTTGGAGGAGGGGTTCGCGTTTTTTGGGATCGGTCTGGCGGTTGGCGTCCTTGATGAGGGCGTCGTAGCGCGGGTTGTTCCAGCCGGTGCGGTTGTTGCCGTTGTTGCTCATGAACATGTCGAGGAAGGTGTTCGGGTCCTTGTAATCGCCGATCCAGCTCGAGCGGCTGAGGTGGAAGTTGAGCTTCGATTGCTCGGTGAGATAGACCTTCCACTCGACCTGGCGGAGTTCCATTTCGATGCCGAGTTCCTTCTTCCACATGTCCTTCAATTCGATGGCGATCTGTTCGTGGCCGCGGCTGCTGTTGAAGAGGTATTGGAAGGGCGGAAAATTTTTGCCGCCGGGGAAGCCGGCGTCGGCGAGCAGCTTGCGGGCGGCTTCGGGATTGTAGCCGAGGCCCTCGGGCGGGCGGTAGTTGGACATCCCTTTGGGCGTGAGATGGGTGGCGACTTTTTCGCCGGCCTTGGTGATGCGTTCGACGATGCGTTGTTTGTCCACCGCGAGGGCGAGGGCCTGGCGGACGCGGGGATCGTCGAAGGGTTTGTGATTGACGTTGTAGCGGTAGAAGTAGGTGCCGAGGTAATCGAAGTTGTGGCAGTCGGAGCGCTGGCGGAGGAGGTCCATGAGTTCGGCGGGGACGAGTCCTTTGTCCCAGATGATGTCGGCCGCGCCGGTTTCGTAGAGGTTCAGCGCGACGTTGGGCTGGTCGCAGGGGATGAAATCGACGACCTGGTTGAGGACGTTGGCGGCGTCCCAGTAGCGGGGATTTTTGCGGACGCGAATCTTGTCGTTCACGCGCCAGAAATCGAGCGTGTAGGCACCGCTGAGGGGCAGCGGGCGGGCTTTCATCCAGCGGTCGCCGTGTTTCTCGATGGTGGCACGCGGGACAACGGCGAGGGTGCGGAAGGCGCAGAGGTCGAGGAAGAAGGGCGTGGGGCTGTCGAGATCGACGCGGAGGGTGCGGGCGTCAAGGGCTTTCACGCCGAGCTGGGTGGAATCCTTGATTTTTCCGGCATTAAAATCTTCGCCGTTCTTGATGTAGAAGAGTTGGCCGGCGTAGTCGGAGGCGGTGTTGGGATCGAGGACGCGTTGCCAGGAATAGACAAAGTCCTGGGCGGTGATGGGTTCGCCGGTTGACCAGACGGCGTTGGAGCGGAGGTGAAAGGTGTAGGTGGTGCCGTCGGGGGAGAGATCCCAGCGTTCGGCGATGGCCGGGACGGCGTCGCCGGTCTTGGGATCGAGGCGGGTCAGCCCTTCGAAGAGGGCGCCGACGACGCGGCCGTCGGGCTGGCCGGTGATGATGGCGGGGTCGAGGGACTCGGGTTCAGCGCCGTTGATGATGGTGAGATCGGCGGGCGGCTCGTTGCTGGCGCAGGCGGTGAGGAGAAGGGCGGCGGCGAGGGAGAGGGCAAGCGGGGCGCGGGGAATTGCCGCAAAAAACGCAAAAGGGCGCAAAAAGGGGAGGAGGAGGGGATTTTCTCGGAGGTTGAAAACGAGCTGCCCCACGCGCTGTTGATTGTTTCCTCCATTGCGTTCCTTTGCGTTCCTGACGGTAAGATTCGGGATCGTCGGAAACAATGCCGCCGCGTTTTGGGGGAAACGCGGCGGGTGCGGAGGGATTGAATGAAAGCTGAACCGTTTCCCATGCTCAACAGCGGAGACGCGGTACGCGGCTTTCATGGTTGGCCATCACTTCTTTGGCGCGGCCGGAGTTGGCGCGGGGTTCGCTGGAGCGACCGGCGCGGTCGGTGGGGTCGGAGCGGCGGCAGCGGGCTTGTTGGTCGCCGCGGGTGCGGGAGCTGGCGTGGCGGTGGCCGGCACGGGGGCGGCTGGTGCGGCGTTCGTCGGCTTAATGGTGACGATGTTGGTGGCGGGAGCCGC
>CAZUUP010000661.1:0-3252 GCA_964623105.1 uncultured Akkermansia sp. | reverse complement strand
GCCGAGGGCGCCACCGACGGACATGAAGCTGCCGAGGGCGCCGGTGCCGAAGCCGCGTCCGGTTTTGGGAAACCATCTGGCGATGGTCATGGTGCAGGCGGGGAAGAGGCCGGCCTGACCGATGCCTTTGAAACCGCGCGTAACGGTCAGCGCCCAGAGACTGCCCGAGAAGGCGGTCAGCGCGGTGGCGATGGACGAGATGACCATGAAGATGGGAAGCGCCGCGCGGCTGCCCCAGCGCCGGGAGAGTTGCGCGGTGGGAATCTGGCAAAGGGCGTAGGAAAAGAAGAAGACGCTCATCAACATGCCGGTCTGTTCCTTGGTCAGGTTCAGGTCGGCGCGGACGGTGCTCTCGGCGACGGCGATGGCGTTGCGGCTGATGTAGGCGAGAGCCGCAGCGGCGCAGAGCCACGCGAGCACGCCGAAGCGGGTTCGCGTGGGCGCGGTGGCGTTCGCGGGTGGCAATGGAGTCACGGGGAAAGACTGGCAGAGTCGCGCGCGGTGCGCCAGTGGGGAGGCGAGTTGGGGAGCGGGCCGTCAGGAAGCACGTTTCTGGTGGGCGATGGTGGTGGCGACTTTTTGCATTCGGGGAGCGGTCTTTCGCGCGTGGGTTTGGGTGGCTGATTCGCCACTTGTGGGGGGGCGGGGAAAGGGTTTAGAACCGCGCGGGGTGCGGGTGAAGCACGGCAAATGAAGGATTCAAAGAATGGCGCGGCGGCGGGTGGTTTGACAGCATGGATACGGATGCTGGAGGGAGCGGGCTTGCCGGGGCTGGGGCCGGGTCCGCGGGCGGGGGTGGCATCGCTTGCAGCCTTGGCCGAGCGGTGCGCGGAGGCGGAGAAGGTGAGTGGTTGGACGGGGGAACGCGCGGCGCTGGCGCGGGGTGCGGTGTTGCTGTGGCATGATCATCTGGATGCGGCGCATCGGATTGCGCAGGACGTGGCGAGCCGGGAGGGGAGCTGGTTGCACGGGATGATGCATCGGCGGGAGCCGGATTACAGCAACGCCGGATATTGGTACCAGCGGGTGGGTGTGCATGGGGCGTTTGGGGAGCTGGCGCGGAGGGCGGGGCGGGTGGTGGAGGAATTGGGGGACGGGGAGTTGAAGCGGATGCTTTTTCGAGGTGCGGCGTGGAATCCGCCCGGATTCATTGATGCGTGCGAGCGGTGCGCCGCGGACGGGAGCCGGCACGGGTGGCGCGGCGTTTTGGAGCGGATTCAAGGGCTCGAGTTTGAGGTTTTTCTGGAGGAACTGGCGGGCGCGCGGGAAGGCGGCGGGGCGCGATGATTGAGTTTCTCATCGTGTTGAACGCGGTGCTGCCGGTGGTGGCGCTCGGGGTGGCGGGGATTGTCCTGCGCCGGATGAACTGGCTCACCGAGGACGCGGATCAGAGCCTGCTGCGGCTGAACATCAACGTGCTGTCGCCGTGTCTGATTTTTGACAAGCTGTTGGGGAACGAGGCGGTGCGGAAGACGGGCACGGTGTTGCTGGCGCCGGCGGTGGGATTTGGAACGATTGCGGTGGGATTGCTGGTGGCGTGGGCGTGCGTGGGTTTGACGGGACTGCGGGAGGGGCGGTCGCAGCGTTCGTTTGTATTGGCCGTGGGGATTTACAACTACGGGTTTGTGGCGTTGCCGCTGGCATGGCGGTTGTTTGGCGAGGAGACGGCAGGGGTGTTGTTTGTACACAACATCGGGGTGGAAATCGCTTTCTGGACGGCGTGCGCGGTGGTGCTCGGGGAGGCGCGGGCGGGTTCGTTGTGGCGGCGGATACTTTCGGCGCCGGTGCTGGCGATTCTGGCGGCGCTGGCGATCAATTATCTGAACGGGAGGGAGTGGATGCCGAAGTTCCTGCTGGTGACGGCGAACATGCTGGGGGCGTGCGCGATTCCGGTGGGGTTGCTGATCACGGGGGCGACGATCGCGGATCATCTGGGGGAATTTCACACGCGGTCGGGTTGGCGGGTGATGGGGTTGGGCTGTCTGCTGCGGCTGGGGTTGGTGCCGGGGTTGTTTCTTCTGCTGGCGAAGTATCTGCCGTGTTCGGTGGAATTGAAGCGGGTGATTGTGCTGCAAGCGGCGATGCCGGCGGGGGTTTTCCCGATCATCATTGCCAAGCATTACGGCGGGGACACGGCGACGACGTTGCGGGTGGTGATTGCGACGTCGGTGGTGGGGATGGTGACGATCCCGCTATGGATACGGTTGGGGATGTACTGGGTGGGGCTGGAGGCAGTGCGTTAGGCGTGGTGGAGAGCGCGGAGCGGGGGGCAGAGATCCGAATTTGCCGGCGCGAGGATTGCGTCGTAGGGGCCGACGGGCGGTGAACTGCAGGGAGGCGGACGGGCGCGGGAGGTTCGGAGCGGGACGTTCCAGTCGCGGCTTGCTGCGGCATGAAGGCCTCGCGTCTGACGTCACCGGGCGATACCGGGGGGCTACCGAAGTTCAGGTTCGGCTTTTTTTGCGGGCGGGGCGGTTGGCCTTTTCGAGGGCGGTGGCGAGGCCTTCGATGGTGTGCGGTTTGGCTTCGAGGTTGGGTTCGAGACCGAGGGCGCGGATGGCCTTGCTGGTTTCGGGTCCGATGGAGGCGAGGCGGATGGCGGGGAATTTTTGGAGGAGTTTCGGGAGGTCGAAGCGGGCGTGGAAGTTTTCGACGGTGGAACTGCTGGTGAAGGTGATCCAATCGGCTCCGGCTTCGAGCAGGCGGGCGGCGGCACCGTTGAGGTCCTCGGTTTCGGGGACCGTCTGGTAGCAGGGGATGTCATCGACGATGGCGCCGAGGGCGGAGAGTTCGCGGGGAAGGTCGGGGTTGGCGACCTCGGCGCGGAGGAGGAGGACCTTCACGTTCTCGACGCTGGCGTAGTCATTCATCGCCTTGGCAATGGCGGAGGTGACGTATTGCTCGGGCATGACTTCGACGTGGAGATGAAGTTCGGCGAGTTTGGCGGCGGTGCCGGGGCCGACGGCGGCGAATTTGACGCCGCCGAGGGAGCGGAGGTCGGGAAAGGCTTTGAAGAAGAATTCGAAGAAGGCGGTGACGCCGTTAGGACTGGTGAAGACCATCCAGTCGTAGGTGCCGAGTTCGGCGAGGGCTTCGATGAGCGGTTCGCGGCGGCTGGGGTGGGTGATTTTGATGGTGGGGATCTCGAGGACCTCGGCGCCTTGCGCAAGGAGGCGGCGGGAGAGTTCGCTGGCCTGCTCGCGGGTGCGGGTGACCACCACGCGACGGCCGAACAGGGGGCGGCTCTCGAAC
>CAZUUP010000660.1:0-3264 GCA_964623105.1 uncultured Akkermansia sp. | reverse complement strand
TGCGCGGCACGAACGAGGAAGGCCGCCGTCGCTTTCTCCAGGAAGCCCGCGTGCTCGGCCAGCTCGCGCACCCGAACATCGTGCCGGTGCATGACCTCGGCGTGGACGCGCAGGGGCGGCTCTTCTACACGATGAAGCTGGTCAAGGGCGTCACGCTGCGCGCCGTGCTGGACGCGTTGAAAGCCGGCGACCGCGAGACGGCGGCCAAGTATCCGCTCGCCCAACTGCTCACCGTTTTCCAAAAAGTCTGCGACGCCATGGCCTTCGCCCATGCGCGGGGTGTGATCCATCGCGACCTCAAGCCCGACAACATCATGGTCGGCGAGTTCGGCGAAGTGCTCGTGATGGACTGGGGCCTCGCGAAAATTCTGCCCGACAGTCAGGCCTCCAGCGCGCTGGTGGTGACCGAGGCGGTCGCGCCTGCGAGGCCCGAGCCGGTCATCGATCCGTCAGCAGAAACCGTGGCATGGGTGCCGCCCGGTAGCCGCCGAGATGACGCGGCGGATGAACCTGCCCCGGAGCGCGGCCCGCTGGGCCGCAGCGGCAACGGAGCGGAAAAGCCGCTGGAAAATTCCGAGCGCCCCGGCGAGGGCGACGCCGCTGCGGGCGGGGACGCCCGCGCTCCGAGGGCACACGCGCCCGAGCCGGGCGCGCTCCCGCCCACGGCCACGCCGACGCCGCTCTCGGCCACCAACACCAGCTCCGCGACAATGGAAGGCTCGGTGATGGGCACGCCCCATTTCATGTCTCCCGAGCAGGCCCGGGGCACCGTGAACGAGATCGACGCCCGCTCCGATGTCTTCGGCCTCGGCGGCGTGCTCTACATGATCCTGACACTCGAAAAACCCGTGGCGGGAAAAGATGTCAGCGAAGTGCTGAGCAATGTGCTCGCAGGCCGCATCACCCCACCGACGCGGCTTCAATCCGCCCCGCTCCCGCACTGCCCCGGCGGACGCGTGCCCGAGGCGCTCTCCGCCGTGGCGATGAAGGCGATGCAGGTGGACCCCGCGCGCCGTTACCAGAGCGTCGCCTATTTGCAGGCCGACCTCGCGGCGTATCAGCACGGCTTTGCCACCAGCGCGGAGGAAGCCGGCGCGCTCAAGCAGCTTCAGCTTCTCATTCTCCGCCACAAGCTCCTCGCCAGCGCCGCCGCGCTCATCGCGCTCCTCACCGTCGGCTTCATGGCGCGGGTCATGGCCAGCGAACGCCACGCGCGCGCCGCCGAGCAGGAGGCGCTCGCAAAAGAGGCCGCCGCCAACGCCGACCGCCAGAAGGACGAGGCCACCCTTGCCCGCCTGCGCGACACCGCGCCGACGTTTCACGAGCAGGCGCTTGCGCTGTTGAAGGATCAGCAACTGGAACCCGCGCTCGAGAAGGTCGGCTTCGCGCTCGACCTCATGCCGCAGGAAGTCGAGTTCCGCCTCCTGCAAGCCAACATGCTTCAGACCCTCATGCGGCTCGACGAGGCCAAGGCCGCCTACGCCGCCGCCCTGCGCGTGTCCCCGACGAACGCCGCCGCGCAGACCAACCTCGCCTTCTGCGACCACCTCGCCGCCCAGGTCCGCCGCGGCGAATGGCACGGCAACACGCTGACCAACCTGCTCGCCACCCTGCGCCAGCAAGAGCGCCTCGACGAAGCGCAGTATCTCGACAGCTACCTCGGCGCCGAGCAGCGGAAATTGGTGGAGACGTGGAAGGCGCGATTGGAGGAGGCGAAGATTGTCTCGACGCTGAAGGTGTATCAAGGGCTGACTTTTGGGCTGACACATTCCAAACCCACGCAAGAGCAGCTGGATGCGCTCAAAGGAATGCCGCTCAGGACACTGTCGATTGGCGGTGCACAAGCCATTCGCAGTCTCGCGCCACTGGCAGGGATGCCGTTGGAGCAGCTTCGCATAACTAGCGCGAACCTGGATTCCATCGAGGCGCTCAAGGGAATGCGACTCGTCGAACTCGACCTCAGTCAGAGCCGGTTAGCAGGGGACCTGCGACCCCTCGCTGGAATGCCGCTCGTCTCGCTTGACGTTAGCTCCTGGCGTGGAGACGACCTGCGCCCGTTGGAGGGAATGCGGCTAACCTCTCTTGACCTGACCAGTTGTCAGAATGTGAAGGACTTGTCGCCGCTGGCTGGCTGGCCATTGACCAATCTCGTATTGAACGGATGCAAAAACGTGCAGGATTTGTCGCCCTTGTCCGGGATGCCGCTCCAACGGCTCGACCTGCGCTCGACGCCGGTTAAAGACCTGACTCCGCTCAAAGGGATGCCATTGGTGGAACTCGACCTTCACTCCTCGTCTGTCCACAGCCTCGAACCGCTTCGTGGGATGAAACTCCGCTGGCTCGACATCGCCCGCACCTCCGTTACCAACCTCTCTCCGCTGGCGGGCATGCCACTCGAATACCTCGATGCAGGCGCGTTTCGGGGCCTGCGGGACATCAGCCCGCTCGCCGGCCTGCCGTTGCGCCAACTCTACCTCTACGACAACAGAGGCAAACCCGACCTTAGCCCGCTGGCAACCTGCCGCGACTTGGAGGGTGTGACGCTGCCGCGCGGCTGCACCGGAATGGAGGTGCTGCGCAAGTTGCCGAAGTTGCGGTCACTTTCCTACAGCGCTGCCACAGAGCGTGCATCCGCCGGCTTCCTCACGGCCGAAGCGTTCTGGAAAGCCTACGACGCCGAGCAGAAAAAGTAGCCACGGCCATGCGCTCGCCAAACCCCCATCTCATTAGCACCCGGTTTCAACCGGGTGTAACCGCGGCGTGGAGGGCAAACCGTTTCAACGGTTTACCCGCCCGGGTGGTTCGCGCGGACCAGCGCAAGCCGTTGAAACGGCTGTGCTCCCAGACGTGTTCTGTCACCCGGCTGAAGCCGGGTGCTAATGAGATTTGCCCGCCCCGGACTTGCTGCGACCCCGATGGGCGCGGCGCACGATTGGTCCGCAATTATTGATTCTGCTGAAGCCCGCACACACCGATGAACACCTCCTCCAGCTACCGTCCCGGCCGCGAGATCGCGCGCGGTGGCATGGGCGCGGTGCTCGACACGCAGGACGAGAAATTCCAGCGCGCCGTCGCCATGAAGGTGATGCTGCGCGGCACGAACGAGGAAGGCCGCCGTCGCTTTCTCCAGGAAGCCCGCGTGCTCGGCCAGCTCGCGCACCCGAACATCGTGCCGGTGCATGACCTCGGCGTGGACGCGCAGGGGCGGCTCTTCTACACGATGAAGCTGGTCAAGGGCGTCACGCTGCGCGCCGTGCTGGACGC
>CAZUUP010000659.1:0-3279 GCA_964623105.1 uncultured Akkermansia sp. | reverse complement strand
TCTAAAATTCGCCTCCTGGAGCGTTTCGACCGCCCGCCCCCCAAAGCGCGCCCAATGCCACGGGAACTGACCCCTCCCCCTCTTCATCCTTCCTACTTCATCCTTCCTCCTTCCTCCCTCCCTCACCTCCCCCCCATCCACCACGCCCGCGCCCAATCCCGCGCCCCAAACATCCAGATCACCGCCGCCAACGCGATATACGGCCCGTATGGAATCCGGTTCGACCACGACCGCCGCCCCACCAAGATCAGCCCCAACCCCACCACCGAACCAATGATCGCGCTCAACATCAGCGCGAACACCACCGCCCCCGCCCCCAAAAAAGCCCCGATTGCCGCCATAAACTTCACGTCCCCCAAACCCATCGCCTCCCGCGGCAACACCATCCGGTCCGTCACCACCTCCAGAAACGCCACCTCCTCCGGCGCAAACCGGTCATCCCCCACCCGCAACGCCCCCTGACTCAACCGCACCTCCACATTGCGGTAACACCGGTCCACCATCTCCACCGACTTCGCCGTCAGGCTCACCGTGTCCCACCGCCGGTAAAAAATCTCCTCATACGGCACCTCCTTTTCCCCATACCGCAGCGACGTCTCCCCAAACGTCACCCGCGTATCCGCCGGCAAATCCACCGGCTGCCGACCAAACATCAGCTTCCCCAGCAACACCACCCCATACACCAAACCACCCCCCACCACCGCCCCGATGAAACTCTGCCGCATCCCTTCGCCCGCCCCCAACCCCACCCCATGCAGCGCCGGCACCAACGCCGATGCGAACACCCCCGCCACCACCCCGCCCAAAGTGATCTCGTCCGGAATGATGAAATGCTCCAGGTCAATGAACGACGCCACGATGAAACCCGCCAGCACCACGCAATAAACCACCGCCACCCCGCCCGAACTCCTCCCCTGCGTCAGCCACGCCGCCACAAAACTCAACCCCGTCAGCAGCTCCACCAGAAAATACCGCACCGAAATCCCCGCCCCGCAATTCGCACACCGCCCCCGCAAATACAGCCACGTCGCCAGCGGAATGTTCAGAAACCACGGAATCGAATACCGGCAATGCGGACAATGCGAAGGCGGCGAAACCACGCTCTCCTCCCGCGGCATCCGGTGGATGCACACATTCAAAAAACTCCCCACGATGCACCCGAAAACAAAGAACACCACCGTCCAGAAATGAAACGGCACCGCCGCCCACACCTTCGGCTCAAACATGCGCCCTCCCCGCCTCGCCCGCACCTCCGCAGCACGCCGCCCGCGACCACACCCAGGCCACGGCATCCACCGCGAAGTTCCGGTTCAGCTCATCGCCCATAGATATTTTGCTCCAACGCCCGTCGCATCACCGCCACCGGCGCCGCCTTCCCCGACCAGATCTCCAGCGCCTTCGCGCCCTGATACAGCAACATCCCCAAGCCGTTCGCCACGCGACAACCCGCCTCCTTCGCCACCCGCAAAAACGGCGTCACCGCCGGCCGATAAACCATGTCATACGCCGCCCCCGCCTGCTCCAACTTGAACTGCTCCCCATCAAACGGCAGCCCATCCCCTTCCTTCAACCCCAGCGACGTCGCATTCAACACCAGATCCACCCGCCCCTTCGGATACCCCACCACCACCTCCGTCCGTCCCTTCCCCGCCCGGATCGCCTCCGCCACCTCCTCCGCCTTGCTCACCGTGCGGTTCACCAGAAACAACCGCCCCCCCCCCCCCCCCCCCCCCCTCCCCCCCCCCCCCCCCCCCCCCCCCCCCCCGCCGCCAGCGTCCACGCCGCCCCCGGCCCCGCCCCGCCCGCCCCCGGCACCAACGCGCCCGCCCCCCGCGGCTCCAGCCCCAGGTCCTCACGCAAACTCCGCGTGATCGCATCCGCATCCGTGTTGAATCCCCGTGCCCGCACCGGCCCATTGATCACCCCCGCCAAACGCCCCAGCGAAACCCAGTTTCCCTCCCCATCCCGCGCCTCAAACCGGATCGTGTTCACCGCCCCCCACACCCGCGCCGATTCATCCAACTCATCCACCATCCCCACCGCCAGCAACTTGTGCGGCACCGTCAAATTCAACCCCACATACTTCAACGCCCGCGCCCCCTCGATCGCCACCCGCAAATCATCCGGATGCACCTCCCCCGCCACATAACGCCAGTCCAGCCCCAACGCCGCCATCCCCGCATTCTGCATCGCCGGCGACGCCGAATGCCGGATCGGATGCCCCAACACCGCGCACAACTTCGTGGCGGCGGATATTTCACACGCGTGCAACTCGGACACGCGCCGGACCATAGAAGTCACCCACCCAACTTCAAAGGCAAAAACTCACCCCTCACCCCTCCGCAGATCGCGCCGCCCCCCAGCGCCGCCACCCACCAACAAACCCCAAAGCATCCGGCCCCTACCGCCGCCCCTCCATCGCCCGCTCCAGCAACCCGTCCGCCGTCCGATGCCGCGACGCCACCACCCCCGGCGAAAACCAGCCCCCGAAAAACACCGCCAGCACAATGATCACAATCCCCACCCGCTCCACCACCGTCTCCCGCAACGACACCGACGTCGTCGGCCGCCGCCCCGTAAACAGCGCAAAATACGCCCGCATGATCGCCACCCCGTTCAACATCGCCGCCACCGCCAGTGTCGCGCTCACCCACAACCCCTCCTCCACGCTCCCGCTTATCAACAACTCCATCGGCACGAAACCAATCGTCCCCGGAAAACCCACACTCGCCAGCCCCGTCACCAGAAAACACACCGCCAGCCCCGGCACCTGCTCATAAAACCCATGATGCTCCCGCAACGACAACTCCCCAAACCGCGCCTCCAGCGCCCGCACCGAAAACGCCAGACCCGTCAACGCCAGCGCGGACGAAATCCACAGGCACAACGCCGCCGTCAGGCTGTTCGACGTGTGCGCCATCACCGCAAACAACACCAACGACGTCTGGCTCACGCACAAATGCGCGTAAAACCGCCGCACCTCATTCTGCACGATCGCCATCCCGCCCCCATACACCGCCGTCACCAGACACGCCACCGCCGCCCCGTCCAACACCCCGCTTGGCGCCACCGGCAACACCAACCGCAACGCCGCCAGCACCTCCACCATCGGCAGCACAAACAACAACGCCGCCCCGTGTGACGCCCCCGCGAACAGCGCCGGCACCCACCCATGCACCGGCACAATGCCCCCCCGCACCAGCAACGCCGCCAGCAACATCCCGTATCCCCCCCCCCCCCCCCCCCCCCCCCCCCCCCCCCCCCCCCCCCCCCCCCCCC
>CAZUUP010000658.1:0-3284 GCA_964623105.1 uncultured Akkermansia sp. | reverse complement strand
GCGGTGACGAGTCACCGCACTCCATAGCGGGGGAGGGCGGCGTAGGTGTTGGACGAGGGCACGGCTCGGTTCGTGGTCACCATGCGTCTCGGCTCGGCCGTCCCTGGCGGGACTTGTTTCCTTTCCTTCGCTGACCCGGCACTGAAGTGCCGGGGTATTCTCTTATGTCCCTTCGGGACGGAAGGGATTGGGCTGGGTGATGGGAAAACTGGGATGCGCTGTTGAGGGCGCCCTATTTACCGCCGTTCTTCACCGCCCCGTCCGCCGTCCGCTCCAGACTTCGGTTGAACGGATGCCCGGCTTGATTTCGCCGCCGGGCACGACGGTGGCGCCGTGCCATTCGGTGGTCGCGGTTGTCACGAGCGCGAACGGAGCGGTTCCCGCCGCTTCCCAGCGGTCTCCGCGTGGGTCGTAGGCCAGCGCGGTGCGGGGGAAACCTTGGTGCAGAAATTGCGGTGAGTGCATTTGCGCCCCGTCATCGCCGCCCATGACGAGCAGCCGTCTGGCCGCTGCCGGAGCGGGCGAGGGCGCTGCGACCGCCGCGCGGGGCAGATCGGCGATGCGTCGCCAGCCCTGGCCAGGTGTGTAGCGATGAGCGTCACGCAACAACTCACGGAGGGGTTTGCCGTCGGGTCCGGGCTTCAGTGCCGTGCCGCTGAAGAGGTAGAGCGACCCATCCAACGCCCCGGCGGTTGCCAGCATGCGACCGGGGCCGGGGCAGGGTTCGAGTTCGCGCCAGACAGCGCCGCGCCGGGCGAGATCCAGGGCGTAGAAGGCCCGGGATGCGTTGGTGGCCGTGGGGGTCTCGGTGCCGCCCAGCACACAGAGGGTTTCGCCGAGCATGACCCCGCAGGCATTGGCGAGGGGGCGTGGCAGGGGCGGCAGCTCGGCGTATTGCAAGGTTCCGGCGCGCCATTCGAGACGGAAGACTTCGGCGCGATGTTGGGCGGCGTCGGAGCCGCCGGCGCAAATCACGGTGTCGCGAAAGGTCACGCTCACGGCGTAACCGGTCGCCCGGGGCAACCGCCCGGCACGGAGCCAGAGGCCGTCGGGTTGTGCCAGCACGAACACCGAGTCGTACCAGACCTTGGCGCCGCCTTCCCAGGGTTTCTTCCCCGGAAAATTTGCTCCGCCGGCGACAATCAGCGCCCCGCCGCTCACGCCGGTCAGCGGACCGGCAAAGCCCTCACGGTCGGGGATCGAAGGGAGGCGGAGCCACTGGATTGGAGTCGCTGAGGCCGCCGGGGAATCCGCGGCGAGCGATGGTTGGGAAAGGGCGGAGAACATGCCGAACGAGAGAAGCAGTCGAAGATAACCAGAGACGGGGTCTTTCATGAATTGATGGTCGGGATCATCCGGCCTTGGCCGTCGATTGGGCAATCTCTACTTTGCGGCGGGGCTTGGCTGGAAACATTCAGTCGATCCGGATTTTCGGACCACAGAGACACGATGGACACAGAGGAAAGCCAAGGACTCGCTGATCGTTTGTCCTTTCACTGAACGGTGTCTTCCCGCCGCCGCCGCCGTCCCTCGTTTTTCTCTGTGTTCATCGTGCCTCTGTGATCAAAGAAGGTCCGCCCGACTGAATGGTTACGGCTTGGATTCTCGGGGGAGGTGCGGCTACCAGTGCTGTGCGAGGGCGATGATCGTGGGGTTGCGGGCGGTGGCAGAAACAAAGAGGCCGGGACGCGTTGGTGGCGTCCCGGCCCGGAGGGAATCAAGGGTGAGGCCTACTCGGTCGAGGAGACTAGTTCCTCGTTGGTGAGGGCGTTGATGATTTTGAAGTGTTCGAGGTGCATCGCGGGTTCGGCACGGAAGGAGAGTTTGCCGAAGTAGCGTTTTTCCATCTCGATGAGGATCTTTTCGTCGTCCTTGCGGAGACGTTCGAGGACGGTGGGGTGGACGACGATCTTGAGCTGGAAATCGCTCTCGTCGCGGTGGCGCCGCTTGAGGATTTCCGCGAGTTTGCGCTGAATCTCGACGCTCATGGTGACGGCGCTCTTGATCTTGCCGCGGCCGCTGCAATACGAGCAGTCGTCGAGGATGGCGGATCGGACGCTCTCGGTGTGGCGCTGGCGGGTCATCTCCATGAGGCCGAGCTGGGAGATGGGGAGGATGTGGGTCTTGGCCTTGTCGCGGCGGAGACCGTCCTTCATGCGCTGGGCGACCTGGGCGCGGTCGCGGCCGGATTTCATGTCGATGAAGTCCAGGACGATGAGACCGCCCATGTTGCGGAGGCGGAGCTGGCGGCAGATTTCGTCAGCGGCCTCGAGGTTGACCTTGAGGATGGTGGTGTCGTGATCCTTGCTGCCCTTGTGGCTGCCGGTGTTGACGTCGATGGCGACGAGGGCCTCGGTTTCGTCGATGACGATGTAGCCGCCGCTCTTGAGGTGGACCTGGCGGGCGAAGGCGCTGTTGAGCTGGCGGGTGATGTTGAAGCGGTCGAAGACGGGCTGAGACTCGGTGTAGAGTTTCACCTTGGACATGGACCGCTTGGAGATGCGCCCGATCATCTCGCGCATGGCGTCGTATTTTTGCTGGCTGTCGATGACGATGCGCTCGACGTCCTCGGTGAGGAAGTCGCGGACGGTGCGTTCGACGAGGTCGGGTTCCTGGAAGACGCAGGTGGCCAGCGGTTGCTTGGCCATGCGTTCCTGGATGAGCTTCCACTCCTCGAGGAGGAGGGCGAGGTCACGGACGAAGTACCGGGCCTGCTGGCCTTCGCCGACGGTGCGGATGATGACGCCCATGCCGTCGGGGATGGTGAGGCTGCGGACGATTTTCTTGAGGCGCTGGCGTTCCTCCTGGTTCTCAATTTTGCGCGAGATGCCGCACTGATCGGAGTTCGGGAGGAGTACGAGGTAACGGCCGGGCAGCGCGAGATGGGTGGTGACGCGGGGCCCCTTGGTGCTGATGGGGCCCTTGGTGACCTGGATGATGATTTCGCTGCCGGGCGGGTAGAGGCGGGGAATGTCCTTCTGGGTGATGCGGGGGCGTTCGCGGCGTTTGGCGTTCTCGCGTTCCACAACTTCGACGCCGCTGTCGAGATTGCTGGGGACGATGTCCCAGTAGTGGAGGAAGGCGTTTTTCTCGAAGCCGATGTCCACGAAGGCGGCCTTCAGCCCGTCTTCCAGGTTGCGGATCTTGCCCTTGTAGATGCTGCCCACCAGGCGCTCCTCGGTGGTGCGCTCGATGGTGAACTCCTCCAACCGACCGTCCTCGCTCACGGCGACGCGTGTCTCCAACGACTCGGCGTTGATGATGACTTCCTTGTGCAGCTTCTT
>CAZUUP010000657.1:0-3284 GCA_964623105.1 uncultured Akkermansia sp. | reverse complement strand
GTTGCCTTCCTCTGGTTGACGCCCGCCTCAATCTTGATACGGTGCGCCCAGTGAAACCGGAGCGTCCTCTGGCCGTTAAGTTCTTCCGCACCGCGACGGGCAACGAACCTGCGCGGGAATGGCTGAAAGGCCTGCCCAGCGAGGAGCGGCACGCCATCGGCGAGGACTTGCTGACCGTCCAATTCGCGTGGCCCGTCGGGAAGCCGCTGGTGGACCACCTCGGCGACGGCCTCTGGGAAGTGCGCACGCGCCTGCCGCACCGCCTCGCGCGGACGCTCTTCACCGTGGTGGACAATGAAATCGTGGTGTTGCACGGCTTCATCAAGAAAACGCAGAAGACGCCGGCGCACGAACTCGCACTGGCCCGGCAACGCCATCGCCAATATTCATCCGACCATGACTAAGAACAAACATCGCGGTTCCGACTTGCGCGACCTGCTGCGCCAAGACGGTGTGCTGGAACAAGTGGAAGCCCGCGCCCTCAAGCGCGCCCTGGCGCTGCAAATCCGCCGCCGCCTGGCGGCGGAGTCGCTCACCAAGACGGAAATGGCCGCGCGGATGAACACCAGCCGCGCCGCCGTGGACCGGTTGCTCGATGACTCCAATCCCTCCCTCACCCTGCTCACACTCGAGAAGGTCGCAGAGGCGTTGGGCTGTCGGGTGAAGATTGACCTGGTCCCGCTCTGAGTACCCGCCGGGTGTTTGCTCGCCGGGCCGCGTCCCGGAGGGACGATTGAGAATAGCCCACGGCTTTAGCCGTGGGTGAACGCAGCGAAGCAACCAAGCCCCGCAGGGGCGACTGAATGTTTTCATACGCGGAGTTTCAGCCGTCCCTCCGGGACTTGGGTGATGCACGACACGAATCCCGGCGTTGAAACGCCGGGCTATTCTCAATTGTCCCTGCGGGACGGGGGCGGCGTGGTGACTGGCTTGGTGCGGAACCAGGTCCCTTTCCGGTGGGTGCCAGCAACCATCGCTGTCAAAAGTGAGGACTGACCCGAATGGCCCCGGGGTCTTTCAGCCGTCCCTACGAGGACTCGGGGAATGTGCGACACGCGCCCCGGCGTTGAAATGGCGGGCGATTCTCGAATGTCCCTGTGGGACCAGGGCGCGGTGTGATTGACGCGGCGCCGGGAGTCCCGGAGGGACGGGTGACAATCGTCCACGCCTTCAACCGTGGGCAAACGGAGCGAAGCAGCCAAGCCCTCGCAAGGGCGACCGAACGGTTTCACCCGCGGGGTCTCAGTCGTCCCGGTCGGGACTTGGGCAAGAAGCGCCCCGTGCCCCGCGCAGCAAGAGGACGCATAGTCGGCATCGTTCAGCAGGTGAGCGAGCAGGCAGTGCTGTAGGCGTGAAGTTGCCTGCTCAGGGATGTGCTTCGGAGGGAAGCACGCCCAAAACAAAGTCATAGATTTCCCGTGCGTATTGCAGCGCCTCATCGAACTCCTCGCGCGATGGTTCGAGAATGCCCTGTTCGTCAGGATAACGATAGGTCACCGAGTAGGGCGTCAAGGCATCCGCAGCGTCCGCAAACTGTTCAAACGCGACGTTCACCAGGACGACTTGCGCAAGGATTTTGCCGAGGTCGTGAATTCTTTCGACCGGTTTGCCGTGCAGTGCCAGAAACCCTTTCAACGCCTTTTCGGCGGCTTGCTGGCAGTGATAGATGCCGGCGTCGAGATGTCCTTCCGCCAGCCCGCCAATCTGGCGTGCCGTGTCCAAATCGCTGAAGGCCTTGCGCAGCCACGCACGGGACAGGTTACTGGCTGGCGGGTCCATAAAGTCTTCTCCCTTCGTGGACAATCTTGTGGGACAACGACGCGCTCAGGTGCCGGTAGCGGTCAAATTCAGCACGGGTGCTGACCAGCACATCCTTGGCAAAACCGAGGCCGCGCAAGCAACGATGGGCGCGCTGCATTCGGCGGATGGGACGTTCGTCACTGCCGGGCACGATGACCATGAAATCCACATCACTGTCCTCCGTGGGCATGCCCCAAGCGTGGGAGCCGAACAGATAGATTTCCTCCGGCTGAAACTCCGCCTTCAGCCGTTCCACGGCGCTTTCCAGCAGCCCGTTGGGAATGGTCTTCACGACGGCAGCGTATCATTCAAGCCTGGGCAGTGAGAAGCGGGATTTCTGTGACCCTGAAACCGAAGCAGGGATGTCCCGACAGCGCCCTCGCACCTCACGCAGCAAGGCGACTGCGTGGCCATCATCGCCCAGCGGTAAGCGAGCGGAAAGTTATGCAGACACGAGCCTGTCCGCCCTTTCCTTCGCGAGCCGGACTTTGATGCCCTCCGGCCATGCAGTTGCGAATTCTTGAAGGGAACGAGCCGCGCCCCGTGGAGTTGATGTTCGGGCGGGAAGCCGACTTGCACCTCCTCCGCGAATGGCGGCTGCCGCCCAAACTCCTGGACCACGAACCCGCCCGTGACGCCGTGGACTTCGTCCGGCTCGCCACCGAACGCTGGCGCTACCACCGCCGGAACGGACATATCGCTACCAGCGCCTTGGAACTACGCGACGCGGGCGCCCGCCAGTCCAGCGAGGAACTTGCCTTCCTCCTGCTCGCCCGTGCCGAATGGAGCACCCGTTCACCCATCCTCGGACTTGCCCATTGCCGCCGGACCTGGTGCGGACACGTTTTCCTCGACTTTCTCTCCGTCCACCCGCGCCTTGTCGCCCAGCAGCGACCGGTCATCAAAGGCGTAGGCGCGGGGATTCTCTACGCCTGTGTGAACTCGCCGGACAATGCGGCATCCCGGTGGTCTGGGGTGGGACGACGGCCAGCTCGGTCGCGTTCTACCGCAAGGTGCTCGACGGCGCTCCCTTGCTGGACAATCTCACCATCGCCGGCCCGCTCCTCGCACAGTGTCGGCGGGAATTCGCCCGCGTGACGATTCCTTGAACCGGCCCTTGGATTCGCCGATGATTTCCGCATGAAAGAATCCAAAGCCGAACTAGTGAAGCGCTTGCAGCAGGTCTTTGCCGTGGAAGATGATTTTCCCGGTTACTAGGCAACCCCAGTAGCCTCGGCATCATTCTCCCCTCCATGCGCCGCAAGCCCACCGTCCGCCGCCGGAAGCCCGCCGCCCGCCGGACTCCCGTTACTTCGGTTCGTTGAGCCGTTCGCCCGCGCCGAGCAGTCCGGCTGTTTCCTCCTCACCCTCCGCCCCCCCGTGCCGCACGCGGGACGCGTCCCGGAGGGACGGCTGATAATAGCCCAAGGTTTCAACCGTGGGTGAACGCAGCGAAACCACCAAGCCCCGCAGGGGCGACTGAA
>CAZUUP010000656.1:0-3291 GCA_964623105.1 uncultured Akkermansia sp. | reverse complement strand
AATTTGGCCTAGTACGGCTGGGTTTGGCCTAGTACATTTCATCTGGGGTCGATTTGGGCTTGTTTTTGCAAAATTGGCAAGCAGTATTTGGCCTAGCATGAGCGTCCCGTCAAACACCCCTTTGGCTTATCCCGGTCGCCCGGTGGCCCGGTTTGTCCCCAATCCCAAGCTGCGCTTTCTGGACCAGTGCCGGGAAGTGCTGCGGTTTAAGCAAATGGCCCGGCGGACGGAAGAGGCGTACGTGGACTGGATTCGGCGTTTTATTGTCTGGAGCGGCAAGCGGCATCCACGGGACATGGGCACGGCGGAGGTGCGGGGGTTTCTCACGTATTTGGCGGCGGAGCGAAACGTGGCGGCGGCAACGCAAAGCCAGGCGCTCAATGCGCTCGTGTTCTTGTATCGAGAGGTGATCGGCGGAGAACTGGGCTGGCTGGATGGGTTTGAACCCGCCAAGCGGGGGGCGCGGCTGCCGGAGGTGCTGAGCCGGACCGAGGTGCAGGCATTGTTGGGCAAGCTGTCGGGGACCAGTTCGCTCATCGGGCGGTTGCTGTACGGAAGTGGGATGCGGCTGCTGGAATGCTTGCGGCTGCGCGTGAAAGATGTGGATTTCCAGCGGGGCGTCATCGTGGTCCGGGCGGGGAAAGGGGACAAGGACCGGGTCACCATGCTGCCGGAGTCCTTGCGTGGGGAGTTGGTGGCGCATCTGGTCCGGGTACGGGCCTTGCATGAGCAGGATGTGAAGGCGGGACTGGGGGCGGTGTGGCTGCCGAAGGCGCTGGCGGTGAAGTATCCACGGGCAGGGTACGAATGGGCGTGGCAGTGGGTGTTTCCCTCGGCGAGTTTGAGTGTGGACCCGGAAACATTGGGCAGTTCGACACCTCACCCGCAATCCCGCTCCCCGAACGAGGCGAAGCGGGAGGCAAAACCGGAACAGCGGCGGAGACATCATCTGAGTGATGCCTGGGTGCAGCGGGCAATCAAACAGGCAGCGGCGGCGGCGGGCTTGGCGCGCCGGGCGACGCCGCATGTGTTGCGGCACTCGTTCGCCACGCATTTGCTGGAAAGCGGGACGGATATTCGGACGTTGCAAGAGTTGCTGGGGCACGCGGATGTGAGCACGACGCAGATTTACACGCATGTGATGCAGAAGCCGGGACTGGGCGTGCGGAGTCCACTGGATGGGTGACTGATGAGGCCGGGCCAAAGGGTGGTTTTGCCGAAAAATGGGTCGATAATGGCGTTCCGGTGGAGAAGATGCGGAGGACAGTCGAAAAGATGACGGTTGCAGTGGGGGGACAGGTGGGCTGGTGGAGTGGTATGGTGGGATTCTACGGAGGTAGTGTTGCATTTTCCAGTGGGAGCCGAACATGTTTCAGGCGTAGCTAGGAATTTGAGAGTGGCAGCGGCAGATTTTCGGAAGGAATTAGCATCTTTCTGAGAGGAATTATTAAATCGCAAACGGGAGTTGACAAGCCGGGGGCGGGGTGGGATGGTGTGCGCAGAGTTTATAGAGTCACAGCAACCCCCAACCCCACCCGATTATGCCTATCTCTGGTCCCGCCTCGTATCTGCCCACGACGGATGAATTTTCCGCGCATTGGAATCTGGTGAACGCCGCGCTGGCGCCGGGCGCGTTGGTGCTGCCGGCCGGGACGACGCGGGCGAATCTGGAGTCGCTGCGCACGAGTCTCGGTGCGTTGCACGCGGGGGTGCAGAACGCCATCAATGACGTGGAGACGGCGCGGGCGGATTTGGAGGATCGGAAGCTGGCGCTGCACACGCGGCTCAATCAGTTCAATGACAAGGGGCGTTCGTATCTGGCGTCCACGACGCTGGCGCGGGCGCTGCCGAAGGTGCCGGGGCTGACGGAGGGGCAGGGGACGTTCCTCCCGGCGCTGGATGACATGGAGAGTTTGTGGACGCGGGCCAATGCGCTGGCACCGACGGGAGGGTTCACGCCGCCGTTGTTGCTGCTGGGGGGGTATGCGCTGGCGACGTTCAGCGCGGACTTGGTGCTGTTGCGGGCGGCGTTCAAGGCGGCGACGACGCGGGATGTGGATCTGCGGGTGAAGCGGGGGGAGCGGCAGGATGTGGAGGCGGTGATTTATCCGATCTTAAAGTCGTATCGGGAGGCAATGCCGACATTTTTCGCGGCGAATCATGCGCTGGTGGCGTCATTGCCGCAGCTCACGCCGGACCCGGGGAGCACGCCGGACGCGGTAAGTGTCACGGGGGTGTGGGACGCGGTGACCGCGCAGGGCAAGCTAACGTGGACAGCGAGCACGGCGGGGGATTTGGACCACTATGACATCCGGTGGAGTCCCGGCCCCACGTATTCGGCGGATGCCGAGAGTGTGCTGGGGCGGGTGGAGCCGGATGCGGCGCGGGAGTTTTTCACGACGCAGGGGCTGGGGGCGCCGGGGGCGGTGAGCGTGTTCCGCGTGTACGTGGTGACGGCGACGGGGAATGAGAAGGGAAGCAATACGGCGCAGATTACGCGGCCGTAGGGCAAGTGGCGTTGGTAGTTCCAACGGAGACGCCCAACGGGATTCCGGCGTCCAGCCCGAGGATGCGAGGAATGAGTTAGAGCGTTTTCATGAAGTAGGTAGGGTTGCTGGCGATTGTCGCCCCTCACCCCGTCCCTCTCCCCATCTGATGGGGAGAGGGTGGCCGAGGGCCGGGTGAGGGGTTGGTGTGCCTTCTCATCGCTATGACATTGATGGCAAGGCTCTAACTTGGGAAAGGGGTCTGCAAGGTAACAATCGTGCCGGGGTTGCGGCCCGACGGTGGGCAGGTGCCGCAACCGCGGTGGGGTTTGAGGAGAGGAGGCGCTTGGCGATGGGGAGCTGGCGCGCATGGGTGGGGCACCCCTCTCCCCGGCCCTCTCCCCGTTCGTGCCTCACGGAGCGAGGGAGACGGGCGCGCCACTTGATACCCCCGTCCCGACACGAACATTCACAACGGTTGATCCTGCCGGCGGCTCCAACCTCCGCGTCGAGACCTACACCGCCAACGACCTCAATCAATACACCCAGCGCACCGTCCCCGGCTTCTCGAGCGCGGTTTTCCCCACCCACCGCACCCACCGCGAACGCCCCAATCCCCCCGCGCGATAACCGAACCCCGTCCGGCCGACCACACCTCAAATTCGCGCACAGCATTGCCCCCAACCCCTCACCCACCCCCGTTAACTTCGCGATCCTCCGACCTCCTCCGCGAGCTTTTTGCCACCGCGGCGAGCACCGAGCGCCACCACGATGAACTCGTAGTTCTCCCGCATCGAAATCTTCT
>CAZUUP010000655.1:0-3301 GCA_964623105.1 uncultured Akkermansia sp. | reverse complement strand
TCGCTCCGGCAACTGCGCCACCGTCCCCCAGAACCCCTTGATCGCCGCCACCACCTCCAGAAAATTGCTGAACTCCATCGGCTTCGACACGTAACAATTCGCATACAACTCATACGCCCGGTTCACATCATCCGCCGCCTGCGACGTGCTCAAGATCACCACCGGGATCGCCCGCAACCCCCCGTCCGCCTTGATCTCCGCCAGCACCTCCCGCCCCGACTTCTTCGGCAGATTCAAATCCAGCAAGATCAAATCCGGCCGCGGCGCCTCCGCATACCGCCCCCGCCGGTTCAGAAATTCCATCGCCTCCGCCCCGTCCTGCACATGACTCAGGCTCGCATTCACCATCCCCTGCTTCAACGCCTCCCGCGTCAGCAACGCATCCGCAGGATTATCCTCCACCAGCAATATTTTGATTTGTTTTTCCATGGCCATAAGCTCGCGAGCCCATCACCGACGACAACAACCCCGCATAAATTCGCCCACCCCAACCCCTCACACCCCCGGCAAACTCACCGTCTCCAGCCAGAACCGCCCCGTCAGCCCCAGCACCGCCTCGAATCTCCGGACATCCACCGGCTTGGCGACGTAACAGTTCGCCTGCAAATCGTACGCCCGCGCCACATCCGCCTCCACCTCCGACCCCGTCAACACCACCACCGGGATCCCCCGCAGCCCCGCATCCCCCTTCAACTCCGCCAGCACCTCCCGCCCATCCCGCCCCGGCAGGTTCAAATCCAGAAAAATCAAATCCGGCCGCGCCACCCCCGCATACCCGCCCTCCCGCCGCAAATACGCCAGCGCCCCCACCCCATCCCCCACCACACTCAACCGCACCGCCGCCCCCTGCACCGCCAACGCCTCCCGCGTCAACCGCACATCCCCTTCATTGTCTTCCACCAACAGTATTTCCAGCCGCCTGGTCATGCACTTTCCTCCTTCCCGGGCACCGCCACTTCCGCCGCCTCCGCCGCCGGCACCGTGAAATAGAAGACGCTCCCCTTCCCCAACTCCGACTCCACCCAGATCCGCCCCCCATGCCGCTCCACAATCCGGTGGCACACCGCCAGCCCGATCCCGTTGCCCGGATACGCCTGCCGCGTGTGCAACCGCTGGAAAATCACAAACAACCGCCGGTGAAACTGCGGATCAATCCCAATCCCGTTGTCCCGCACCGCAAACCGCCACCCCTCCGCCACCCGCTCCGCCTCCACCCGCACCACCGGCGCCTCCACCCCCCGAAACTTCAACCCGTTCCCGATCAGATTCTGCAACAACTGCACCCACTGCACGAAATCCCCCCGCACCCGCGGCAACTCCCCGCACGTCACCGTCGCCCCCGACTCCTCGATCGCCACCCGCAGATTCGACACCGCCGCCTCATACGCCTCCCGCGTCTCCATCCACTCCAACGCCCTCGCCTGCGTGTCCACCCGCGAGAACGTCAGCAGATCCTTGATCAACACATGCATCCGCCGCGCCCCGTCCACCGCAAATCCGATGAACTCATCCGCCTCCGCATCCAACTGCCCCTTGTACCGCTGGCTCAACAACTGCAAAAAACTCGTCACCATCCGCAACGGCTCCTGCAAATCATGCGACGCCACATACGCAAACTGCTGCAAATCCTTGTTCGACCGCGCCAGCGCCTTCGTCAACTCCTTCAACTCATTCTCCGCCTCCTTCCGCCGCGTCACATCCCAGCACACCCCCACCATGCTCGACGGCTTCCCCTCCGTATTCCGATACACCCGCCCCCGCGCCGCAATCCAATGCCGCGTCCCATCCGGCCACCGGCACCGATACTCCGTGTCAAACTCCGCCCGCTCATCCACCGCCATCCGCACCTCCCGCGCCACCCGCTCCCGATCCTCCGGCACCAACCGCTCCGCAAACGATTCGTAAGTCCCCAGAAACGTCCCCGGCGCCACCCCAAACACCGCATGAATCTCGTCATCCCACGTGATCCTCCCCGTCACCATGTTCCAATGCCACGTCCCCGCCCGCGACGATTTCAACGCCAGCGCCAGCCGCGCCTCATTCTCCGCCAACTGCAACTCCGCCCGCCGCCGCCGCGACACATCCCGCACAAAATGCGCCGCCCCGATCAACCGCCCCTCCGCCCCCCGGATCGAACTGTACGTCAGTTCATAATAATGCCGCTCCCGCGCCTCATCCCCAAACTCCTGAAACTCCTGAAACTCCTCCCCCTTCAACGCCCGCCCCCAGATCGCCTTCGCACGCTCCTGCTCCCCCGGCAGATGCGCCAACGCCTCCAGCAAACTCATCCCCAGCGCAATCTCCCGCCCGAAAATCTTCCGGAACTCGTCCCGATACGCACTGTTGAACGCCATGAACCGATACTCCAGATCCAGCGCCGCCACCAAGTCATGCGTCCCCTCAATGATCCCGTTCACCCGGTCATTGGCCAGTTGCAACGCCTCATGACTCGCCCGCAACCGCTCCTCCGCCTGCTTCCGCTCATTGATATCCGTCGAAATCCCGCACACCGCGTAGATCTTTCCCCCGCCGTCCCGCATCGGAAATTTCACCGACACATACGTGTGCGGCCCGTCATCATGCGGCACCACCTCCTCCGTCTCAATTGCCACCCCCGCCCCCACCACCTTCGCATCGTTCGCCCGCACCGCCTCCGCCACTACCTTGGGAAACAAATCAAAATCACTCTTCCCCACCAGCTCCCCCATCCGCACATGAAACAACTGCTCAAACTGCCGGTTGATCAGCAAATACCGCCCCTCCAGATCCTTCATGTAAATGCACGCCGTGCAATTGTCCAAAATCCCCTGCACCTGCTCCTTCTGCCGCTGCACCGCCAGCTCCGCCACCCGCCGCACCTCCCCCTCCGCCTCCAGCCGCCCGTGCGCCGTCAGCAACTCAAAATGCTGCTCCCGCGTCTTCACCAACAAATGCACCGCCGACCCCAGCAACGCCGACAACACCAGCCCCACCCCCAACGTCACCCCCGGCAACGCCGACCGCCCCGCCGCCACCGCCCCCGCCGACGGCCACGCCTCCACCCGCCACTCCGCTCCCGGCTTCCGCACCACCACCTCATGCCGCCACCGCCCCCCAACATCCCCCCCCTCCGCCACCTCCTCCCACAACAACCGCTCCCCCTCCTTCAACCGGAAATTCATCCCCCCCACCCGCCCCCGCACCACCCCCCCCACAAACTCCTCCAACCCGACCCCCCCCCCCAACACCCCGCCCCCACCCGCCCCCACCGCCACCACCAAACCCCGCCCCCCACCAGTCACCGCCACCATCGGCAACTGCA
>CAZUUP010000654.1:0-3302 GCA_964623105.1 uncultured Akkermansia sp. | reverse complement strand
CCCCTCCGGCGAAACCCCTCCCCTGATCCCCCGACCACTCCGCCCGGCGTTGTTCGCCCTCCACCTCTCGCTGCTCTCCGCCGCCGCCCAAACCCCCGCCCCCGCCACCAACGACTTCCTTCGCTTCATCCAGTCCCAAGCCGCCAGCCTCCGCGCCAACGACACCCCGCCCCCTACCCTCGACGCCTGGAACCGCGACCGCGCCACCCTCCGCGAGAACCTCCGCCGCGCCTGGGGCGACTGGCCCGCCACCCCCGCGCCGCTTCAACCCAAAATCCTCGGCGAACTCCGCCGCGACGGCTACCGCATCGAAAAACTGATCTTTCAAACCCTCCCCGGCCTCTGGATGACCGCCAACGCCTACGTCCCCGACCGCCCCGGCAAACTCCCCGCCGTCCTCTGCGTCCACGGCCACTGGCGCGGCGCCAAGCAAGATCCCGTCGTCCAATCCCGCTGCCTCGGCCTCGCCAAACTCGGCTTCTTCGTCCTCGTCGTGGACGCCTTCGGGGCCGGCGAACGCGGCGTCGGCAAACCCCTCGGCGAATACCACGGCGACATGACCGCCGCCACCCTCTTCCCCGTCGGCCTTCCGCTCTCCGGCCTTCAGGTTTACGAGAACATGCGCGCCGTCGATTACCTCCTCACCCGCCCCGAGGTTGACGGCGCCCGCCTCGGCATCACCGGCGCCAGCGGCGGCGGCAACCAGAGCATGTACGCCGGCGCCTTCGACGAACGCTTCAAGGCCATCGTCCCCGTCTGCTCCGTGGGCAACTATCAAGCCTACCTCGGCACCGCCTGCTGCATGTGCGAAGTCGTCCCCGGCGCACTCCGCTTCACCGAAGAATGGGGCATCCTCGGTCTCGTCGCACCCCGCGCCCTCATGGTTATCAGCGCGACCCGCGACTCCTTCCAATTCTCCGTCGGCGAAGCCAAAAAATCCCTCGCTCTCACCGACAAGATTTTCCAACTCCACGGCCAGCCGCAAAATCTCCGCCACGCCATCTTCGAATCCCCCCACGCCTACAATCAACCCATGCGCGAAACCATGTACGGTTGGATGAGCAAACACCTCCTCGGCCACGGCGACGGCTCACCCATTCCCGAACCCGCCTTCACCACCGAAGACCCCGAAACCCTCCGCTGCTTCCCCGGCGACACCCGCCCCGCCGACTGGCTCACCATTCCCAAATTTGCCCACCGCCACGGACGCCAGCTCCTCGCCCAAAAAACCGCCCCCACCGCCCCCTCCGCCTGGAAACTCGAAGTCGAATCCAGCCGCAAAGCCCTCGCCGACCTCCTGCAAATCCACGCCGCGATCCCTGTCACTTCCACCACCCCCGCCCGCCTCCCCGCCCCCGGCACCACCGCACCCCACCGCACCCTCCTGACCACCGAACCCGGCCTCCAGATTTCCGTCCGCACCCCGCAGCCAAAGCCCGGTCCCGCGCGCCAAACCGCCATCGTCCTGCAATTCGACGATGCTCAATCCGCTCAAACCAAAGCGCTCGCCAACGCCCTCGCCGCCCATTTCCACCCCTCCTTCCTCAACCTCCGCGCCACCGGTCCCCTCGCCCCCGCCAACGACCGCATCGGCCGCGCCCCTGACCACAACACCGCCGAATGGTCCCTCTGGCTCGGACGCCCCCTTCTCGGTCAATGGGTCATCGACATCCGCGCCCACCTCGACGCCCTCGCCCCCAAGCCCGGCGACGAACTCACCCTCATCGGCGTCGGTCCCGCCGGCATCGTCGCCCTCGCCGCCGCCGCGCTCGACTCGCGCTTCACCCGCGTCATCACTCTTGATTCGCTCGCCACCTACCTCACCGATGCGCCCTACGAAGGACAACGCCTTGGCACCCTCGCCCCCGGCATCGTGCGCGATGTGGGCGACATTGCTCACCTTGCCGCCCTCCTCGCCCCCCGCCGGCTCGTCATCGCCAACCCCGTCGCCGGCAACGGCCAACCCCTCACCGAAGCGAGCGCCCGCGAACACCTCGCCTTCACACAAGCGGCCTACCGCGTCCACGGGCGCGCCGCCCAATTCACGATCACCCACAGCTCCAACGTTGCCGCCATCCTCGAAGCAGCACTCCGCTGACCCACCCGTCCCCAACCACCTGGCCAACCGCTCCCGCCGCCGCCCGTTATCCCCCGACCTTCCCGCTCACGCCCTCCACAATCATCTCCACCGTCCGCTCCACCGCGCCCAGATTTCGCTCCACCACCGCCCGCGCCGCGCGCCCCAATTTCTCCCGCCGTCCAGCATCCGCCAGCAATTCCCCCAGCGCCCGCTCCAACTCCCCCGCGTCCCGCACCTGCACCGCCCCCCCTTCCGCCACAAAGGCCGCCGCAATCGCCGCGAAGTTCTGCATGTTCGGCCCAAACACCATCGCCCGCCCGAGAGCCCCCGGCTCGATCGGACTTTGCCCGCCCTCCGCCGTCAGGCTCTTCCCCACGAACACCACCGCCGCGCACTCGTAAAAATATTTCAACTCCCCCGTCGTATCCACCAGCAGGCACTCCACCGCGCCCCGCTCCAACCGCGTCCCCGGCTGCAACTCACTCCGCCGCACCAGCGTTATCCCGCGCCCCACCAGTTCCTCCACTACCGACTTCGCCCGTTCGAAATGCCGCGGCACCAGCACCAGAAACAAACTCGGAAACCGCCCGCGCAACCGCCGGCACTGCTCCGCCAGAATGACCTCCTCGCCCGCATGCGTGCTCCCCGCCACCACCACCAATGCATCCTCCGGCACACCCACCTGACCCAACAACGCCCGCGCATCCAGACCCCGCCGCCCGTCCCCCGCCGCCGCATCAAATTTCAGATTCCCCACCACCCGCACCGCCCCTGGCCGGAATCCCAACTCGCGCAACCGCCCCGCATCCAGCTCATTCTGCGCCCCCACCCCGCGAAACCCGGCGAACAACGGCGCAAACAGAAATCCAAACCGCCGATACCCCCGATACGAACGCTCCGACAACCGCGCATTCACCAGAAACAACGGCACCCGCCGCTCCCGCAACTCCCACAAAAAATTCGGCCAGATTTCCGCCTCCACCAAGACCACCGCCTCCGGCCGGATCAACTCCAGCGCCCGCCGCACCCCGCCCCGACGGTCGATCGGATAATACATCTTCAGCACCTGTTCCGGCAGCTTCTTCTGCAACTCCCCCATCCCCGTGGACGTCGTCGTGGACACCACCAACGTGACCCCCGGCAACCGCGGCTCCAGCGCCCGGATCAACTGCACACACACATTCACCTCCCCCACGCTCACCGCATGCAGCCACACCATCCG
>CAZUUP010000653.1:0-3303 GCA_964623105.1 uncultured Akkermansia sp. | reverse complement strand
CTTCTCCGGCCCGTGACAGCGCACACAATGCTCGCGGAAAAATGCCGCGCTGCGGGCGTCCCCCGTCGCATTCCCCTCCGCCGCCGACAACCCCATCGACATCGGCCACTCGCCGAACACCCCGGCCAACAGCAGCAAAAGCCACCGGGCCGGACCCAACTTCTGATTCACTTCTTTCATTCAGTGCAACTTTGGACGTCACCCGGAAGAAAATCCCGATACCAATTTCGCGGCTATCGACCCGCCTCCCGAGCGCGGCGACTCAACCCTGCGCCGGCCCCGGCGAGAGGTCGCCTGCGAACCTCTGCGCGACCCCAGACCTACAGAGGTACTGACCAAACTCGGAGCCATCGAACGCTTCTCATGCCACCACCAGCCAATCGCCGCTCGAAAGCGCTCCTCAGCCGTATCTGTTTAGTCCCAAATACGGGGATGACCACAAAGCGGCGGAGCCGCACCCCAAGCGGAGCGCGACCGTCTCGGTCGCAGCAAGCGGGATCGCAGCGGAACGGTCGAATTTACCAGAGCCCCTCCCTACACTTCACGCGTTGCGCACGTCCCACGTGCGACGACGAGCAGTGCCGGAAAGGCTGCGGGGACGCCGCAGGTAAAAACTTCTTCGCTGCCCCTCCGGGGCACGGCCCGTTCGGCGGCGCAACCGGCGGCCGCACCCGCCATGCGGGTTTGCCCCCGGTTTCACGGAATCTCCCCGGGTCGCAGCCTCCGCAACGCATCGCGTAACACTGCCGGATTCGCCATCACGCCACCACCGGGCGTAGTGGTCGCGTCGGTCGCCTGAAGATCAAACCGTTTTCTTAACCCCCAAATTCCCAGGAACAGCAGACCATGCAGCCCCGATACTATCAGCCAGGTAACGCAGAATGCGCGCCCGAAACCCACCGCGATCCACAGCCGCAATGCAGCCATGAAACCGAGAATTGGCAATAGCGCAACGCAGAATCCAAGCAACCGCAACATCTTCTGCCAATGCCGGGCCGGGCGAGATGCCAGCATCCACCGGGCCATCGGATACCCCGCGGCACTTGAAGGACACGACGCCACCCACACGAGGATCGCAATCTTTGCCGGATCAACGCGGATATCAGACCAGACGCTCCTCCCGACCCAGCCAACGACCAGAAACACGCCCAGCGCACACAATGAATTGATCCACGAAATCTTCAGGCATACCCGCGTGTACTGCCAGGCCGTTGGCGGGAGCTGAAATGGCAGGTTTCCGTGCGCCCAACCACTCACCACCGGCACCACCCGTAGGCCATAGAACCACAATCCATACGCGGCCAGCACGTGCAGACCGACGGCGATCCCAAGATTAACCGGTCGCAAAAACCAGCCCAGCGCCAACGGCAACATTATCCTGCTCGCGAGGCGCCAGTGAGTGGCGGACCAACCCGGCCCGAGGGGATAAAGCACCTCCGCCAGGGCCCTTTCCTTCGCTGTCAATGCCCGCGCAACCAACCGCTCGATCCAGCCCGCCCGCCACCAGTCCGCCGGCGTCCGCAGCCGGCGGGTCAATTCCTCCTCGACCTTCGCTCGCGTCCAGTTGGCCGGTTCTTCGTCCGCCTGGCGGATGAACTGGTGATCCGGCGCGAAACGCACGAACCGCGCGCGTATCCGGCCCAACCACACCGGGACCAACAACGCCAACCCGACGGTCGCCAGCACTTCCCAACCCAGCCGCACCGGACCATTCAAACTGCGACAGAACGCCTCCCCGGTCCAACCGCCCGGCAGCGCCGCATAGACCGGGTCCACGAACCGCGCGATCTGGCGTCCGTCCAACACGGCCGGCCAGATCGGCGTGAGTGCGAAAGTGCCGATCACAACACCGTTTAACAGCAATCCCTTCGTCCCCTCGGCAACTTTGGGAATCCGCGCGGGACGCCCGGCACGCCATGCCACCCACGCCAACGTCACCGCAAAGACATTGAACGCGTGCAAACACCCGAACATCAGCCCGGCTTGCCACTGAAACCGGCCTCCAAAATACACCCCCACCAACCCGCCAAGCAGACCAATCCCGACACCCAGCAGTATCATCAGCCCGCCGAAATCGAACACACACTGCCCGAACACCCGCCCCGGCGCTACAGGCAGTCGCGCCACCGGTCCCGCCAGCGCCTGCTGCAACGAAGTCCAAAAGACCCTCCCACACAGCAACATCCACGTCAGAATCAGATCGATCAGCAACCGGCACCCGACCGCGACCGGTTCAGTCGCGGAGTCGGAGTTCCCCAGCGATGGTTTGACAAAATTGAAGTACAAAAGCCCGGCCGCAACCCCCAACCACACCGTCACCGCCACCCACGCCGGCGGATGCGACCAATACGTCCGCCGGTACGCCCGCCATTTCTCCGGCGACTTGCGCAGTTCCGCCCGCGCCGCCGCGTGCAGCCCCTGCTCGAACGCTGGCGAATGCAAACGCATGCTTCAATCGGGAGCCCGCAACTCCCGGAACAACGCCTCCAACGATTCCGTCCGCGCACCGGTTTCCCGCCGCAGGTCCGCCAGCGGCGCATTGGCCACCAACCGCCCGTGATCAAGTACCAGCACGCGGTCGGAGAACCGCTCCACCAGCTCCAGAATCTGCGTCGTGTACAGGATAGTCCGCCCCCGCCCCACTGCCGCCCGCGCATGGTTCCGAAACGCATTGAGCCCCGCCGGATCCATGCCCGACGCGAACGGTTCATCCAGCAGCCACACCTCCGGATCGGCCGCCAGCAGTCCGACTAGGGCCGCCTTGTAAGCCTGCCCCCGCGACAACGCCGCCAGCGGCTTGCGCACCAACGGCAGCAACTCGAATTCCTCCAGCCACGCCACCACCCGCTGTTCCGCGCCCGCTTCATCCCGTCCGTAAACCCGCATCATCGCCGACACATTGCGCAGGATCGAGTGCATGGGAAACAACGCCGGGAAATCCGGCATGAAGTGCAGGCGTCGCCGTTGCGCCTCCGACTCACGATCCAGCGGCGCTCCGTCCAGCAACACCCGGCCCGTGTCCGGCGTTGCCAGCCCGCTGAGACAGCGCAGCAGCGTCGTCTTGCCCGCCCCGTTCAGCCCCAGCACCGCCACGATCTGGCCCCCCGCCAATTCCAGCGACACATCCACCAGCGCCGGCGTGCCAAAGAACCTTTTGGAAACTCCCTCAGTTTGGATGCGCATGGCAAATTCACTCCGGACTCATTCTGGCTCGCGGCAAACTCTGCGCCCCCCCCGCCCCGCCGCCCCTCACGCCAGTATCCCCCGCACAATGTTTCCGCCCACGTCCGTCAGCCGGTAATC
>CAZUUP010000652.1:0-3334 GCA_964623105.1 uncultured Akkermansia sp. | reverse complement strand
CCAACCCATTGCTCGCCCCCGTCCCACCACCCCCGCCAATCACTCCCCCCACCACCCCTTCGCCCACCCCGTTCCCCGCAAATCCGCCCACCAAATTCGGCGCCTCCCCCGAGCCCACCACCCGCAACCCGCTCAACCCACCCGCACTCACCGCCCGCACCGCATACGGCACCGACGCGACAGCCTGCCGCGGCGACAACCTCACCGGCGGCGCCCCCGTCCCGCTGCCCGCCACCTTCAACTCCAGCCAACGACCCGCCCCATCGAACACCTCCGCCCCAAAATCCAGCACCACCGAGAACACCCCGTTGCTCACCGCCACCCCCGCCACCCGCACCACCGACCCCACCCGCGCCCCCGCCACCGCGTCATCAAACAACTCCCCCTCCAAATCAAACAACCCATTCGCCCCCACCCCGCCCACCTTCAAACAACCCTGATACAAAAACCCCGCCCCCTGACCCCGCCCCACCGACAACCCCGCCACCACCCACACCGCCACCCACAAAATCAAAGTTTTCATCCCGGAAAAATAGTTAAGAGCCTGTTTTAAAACTCGGTGGGGTGGGGCGGCGGGGGATTTTGGCTTCGGGCAAGGCGGCCCGGACGGAGCATCCCCGCAGCGGGCTGTGACGTCCGGGCCAACGCCGCCCCAGGCCAAAAGACCCGCCGCAGCACCACACACAGTTTTCAAACAGGCTCTAAGGTTCAACCCCGCCACCCTTCCCCACCCCGCCCAACTCCGCAATCCCCCACCCGCCCCCGCGTCGGATTTGGACTGCGGTGACTCGTCACCGCTTTCCGCCAGGCGACTCGTCGCCGCCGCACACCCGCCCCCTTCCGCATCGCAAGTCCGCTCCACCACCCGCGCCAGCCGCAGCACGCCCGCCCCCCCCAGTCCCGTCAGGGACGAAAGACCCGCCACACCACACACCCAGTTTGAAACAGGCTCTGAAACCATTGCGGAAGCTTGCTTCACCCGCCCACCGCACCTACGCTATTCCGCCATGAGCACCCCATCCCTGACCCAGGCACTCTTCACACTGCCCGTCGCTGAACGGGTGGCCCTCGCTGACCGGCTCTACGCCAGCGTCCCCGATGACTGGCAGCGCGAGGCCGACCAAGCCTGGCTCAACGAGGCGGAGTCCCGCTCCGCCGAACTGGATGCCCACCCGGAAGCGGAAATGTCCCGCGCAGAGTTTGTCGCCAGCCTCCAGGCCACCCGCAGGCCGGCATGAGGTTGAGTTTCCACCCCCTCGTTCAACGCGAGGTCAGCGATGCGATGCGCTGGTATGACGAGCAACGGCAAGGCCTCGGCGAGACCTTTTTTGCCCGCCTCACGTCCGTGCTCGACAGCATCGCGGCACAACCGGACGGATACAGGTTTTGGCTGGGATCCAAGACCGTCCGCCGGGCCAGGCTGTCCCGATTCCCCTACGCCATCCTCTACGAAATCCGCCCCGGCAACGTGCGCATCCTCTGCGTCCGCCACGACAAACGCCACCCGGCCTACGGCGCGACGCGAGCATAATCTCTGCGCGCCGGCGACCCGGTGAGCCCACGCGCCCGCCCGAAAGCTCCGGAGGATCCCTCACCCCTCCGCCTCCAACTCCCGCGCCAGCGCACCCATCCCCGACTCCCGCAACGCCCGCGCCGTCAACTCCGCCAAACCCCGCAACCCCTCGCTCTCATGCCCCACCCGCCGCGCCGCCCGCCACAGATGCACCCCATGCGGCACCATCAGCCACCGCTCCCCCGCCGCCCCGCCCCGTCCCCCCTGCAACTCCCAGCCCACCACCCCCGCCGCCCGCTCCCACCAACCCACCCAATCCCGCCGCTCCAGCTCCCCCGCCACCAACCGCCCCACCACCGGCCGCACCTGATAATCCACCGTCCCCGTCAGCCGCTGCAAAAACGACGCCTCCAGCAACCCGCCCGTCAACCGCTCCGCCACCACCTCCGTCACACCCCCGCACTCCCGCGCCACCCGCGCCACCAACGGACCCAACCGCCCCGCGTGCCGCCCCACCAGCCACCCCGGCACCCGCCCCGCGTGCAACATCCCGTGGAAACACAACACATCCCACGCCACCGGATCACGGAAACACAGCGCATCCGCCAGCACCCCCGCCGCACCCAACACCGCCCGCTCCCCCGCCACGCCGTCCTCGGGAAAATTCGCATTCATCAACCAGAAGAACGCCTCCCGCCCGCCGCACGGGACCAAAACCGCGAAAAACATCCCGGCCACCGGACCACCCCTCGGCCTGGCACCCCGGGCCGTTCCGTGCAAATCCCCCATCAACTGGTGAATATCTCCCCATGATTCGGCGGCACCTCCAGACCCCCATCCGCCGCGCCCTGGCCGACACCCCGTTCGTGCTACGGAAGAACGCCGTGCCCCGGCGGGGTATCGAAGAAATGGGGACGGGCCGGTTCCCATCAATCATTGCGCAAGTTTGCGCGGAAGCCGTCGATACGCGACGCCCCTCCGTCTCCCTCGCCCCGTGAGGCACGAACGGGGAGAGGGGTGGGGAGAGGGGTGCTCCACCCACGCGAACCATTCCACCATGGCGAAGCGCCTCCTCTCCCCCGCCCTCTCCTCCGCTCCGAGCGGAGGAGAGGGAGCCGGAACCGCTCCTCGTAATGGCGGTTCCGGCACAAACTTGCGCCGCGGTCACCCGGCGACCGCTTGGGCGCGGGGGCTTCGTGGGCGGCCCGCCGATTTGGAGTGCGGTGACTCGTCACCGCTTTCCGCCAGGCGACTCGTCGCCGCCGAACACCCGCAGCCGACCGCATGGCGAGGCCGCCCCACCGCTCGCGCCAGCCGTGGCCCGCCCCCATGTCCAAAGCCCCCCCCGCACACCCGACGGCGACCAGTCGCCCGCGCCAAAGCGGTGACCAGTCACCGCACTCCATAAACGCCGCCACGCATCGCAGGTGCGGTGGCGTAGAAGTCCCGGAGGGACGACCGATAATAGCCCAGCACTTCAGTGCTGGGTTGGGTGCCGGGAAAACGAGCAAGTCCCGTGAGGGACGAAAGAAAACCGCGAGCCGGTGATTTCTGCCGTCCCCGACGGGACTTGGTTCGCTGCCGACGCGGACCCAGCACTCAAGTGCTGGGCTATTTTCAATCGTCCCTGACGGGACTTTGGCGGGGCCGTCCGCCGCGGCACCTCGGCGGCTACGACCGCGACGCCCGCCCCCGCGTCCCGGAGGGGCATCGGAGAAATGGGGGCGAGCCGTTTCCTTCGGTGCCCCTCCGGGGCATGGGCCTCTCGGGACGCGGTGGCTCGGGCGGGTGCGGGCGGCGTCCGCCTGCGTGTGGAGTGCG
>CAZUUP010000651.1:0-3334 GCA_964623105.1 uncultured Akkermansia sp. | reverse complement strand
TTCGGTGCGAGGGGCGAGGCCGGTGAATTTGGCGCCGGCGGGGACGCCGATTTCAAGGGATTCGATGCCGTTGTAAAGCGGCAGGTAGGCGGCGTATTCGCGGAGGCCGGGGGCGAGTCCGGAGATGATGGTGGTTTCGACTTTTTGCGCGCCGGGGCGGGTGACCTGGACCCAGCGCCACTGGCCTTTGTCGTTGCGGGCGTAGAGGTCGAGGCCGCTGACGCCGGTGGCAGGCATGTGGGGCATGGCGAGGTTGGATTTGGAGAGGGTGTAGCGGGTGTAGAGGGTGGTGGCGTCGGTCTGGAAGCGAACCATCATGCCGGCGCTGTCGCGGCTGAGACCCCAGACGGCGGGGGTGACTTTGCCGTCGGCCTTGGCGGGGAGGCGGTCGAACCAACGTTTGCGTTCCTGGTCGGGCCAGGCGCGGCCTTCGAGGCCCCATTTGGTGACGTCGTGCCAGGCGGTGTCGGCGGGGATGGCGGGGCCGGCGGGTTTCGCGGGGGTGACGGGCTTGGTCGGGGCGGTGGTTTGGGCGGAGAGGTTGGCGGTGAGGAGGAGCGCGAGGAGGAGGATGGGTTTCATGTGGGGGAGGGTGCAGGATTGGCGGGGGGAGTCACGCGGTTTTTTGCAGGAGCCGGTTTGAGAACTGGGTGGGGTAGTGCGGCGGGGGAGATGCGAAGGGCCGCGAAGGTGCGATGAACGCGGGGCGGTGGGGAGAGGTTCGTGCGCTGGGCAGAGTTGGGCAGGGGAATTGCCGCAAAGAACGCAAGAAGACGCAAAAGTGAGGGCTGTTCGAGGCGGGGTCCGTCACGTCGGTGGGCGGGACCCGGCCGGTCCGTTGTGAACCTGACGGGCGGTTTTGGCGGGGCGCGGCTGGTCTCCGACGGACGCAGCCGCGCTCCGTGTGCGGTCGTCAATAACGGGGGACGCGCGGGTCGATTTCCTCGGACCAGGCGGAGATGCCGCCCTTGACGTTTTTCAGGTATTTGAAGCCTTGTTCGCGGAGGAATCGCAGGGCTTTCATGGAGCGGATGCCGCTCTTGCAGTGGATGTAGTACTGCTGGTTGGGATCGAGTTCGGTGAAGCGCTGGCCGAGGGTGCTGAGGGGGAGAAGCGGGACGCCGTCGATGTGGGCGATGCCGTATTCGTCGGGTTCGCGGACATCGATGACCTTGATGTTGAGCTTGGGGTTGTCGAGGGCCTGCTTCATTTCCTGGACGGTGACTTCGTCGGGATTGGCGGCGGGGACGGCGGGTTCGGGGGAGATGCCGCAGAACTGTTCGTAGTCGATGAGGGCCTTGATGGTGGGTTGGTCGCCGCAGACGGGGCATTTGGGATCGCGCCGGAGCTTGAGTTCGCGGAACTTCATGTCGAGGGCGTTGAAGAGGAGGAGGCGGCCGACGAGGGAGGTGCCTTTGCCGAGGGCGAGCTTGAGGATTTCGGTGGCCTGGATGCAGCCGATGATGCCGGGGAGGACGCCGAGGACGCCGCCTTCGGCGCAACTGGGGACCATGCCGGGCGGGGGCGGCTCGGGGTAGAGGCAGCGGTAGCAGGGGCCGCCGAGATGGGGGGCAAAGACGCTGGCCTGACCGTCGAAGCGGAAGATGGAGCCGTACACGTTGGCCTTTTTGAGGAGGACGCAGGCGTCGTTGGTGAGATAGCGGGTGGGGAAGTTGTCGGTACCATCGACGACGATGTCGTATTGCCGGATGATATCGAGGGCGTTTTCGCTGCTGAGGCGGACGTTGTGGCGGACGACTTCGACGTTGGGGTTGATGTCGTTGATGGTTTCCTGGGCGGACTCGGACTTGGACCGGCCGACGTCGCTGGTGCCGTGGATGATCTGGCGCTGGAGGTTGGAGAAGTCCACGGTGTCGAAATCGACGAGGCCGATTTTGCCGACCCCGGCGGCGGCGAGATACATGGCGATGGGCGAGCCGAGGCCGCCGGCACCGATGCACAGGACGCTGGTGGCGCAGATCTTCTTCTGGCCGGCCATGCCGACTTCGGGGAGGATGAGATGGCGGGAGTAGCGGCGGATTTCGTCGTTGTTCAATTGCATAAAGCTAAAAATGTCGTGGCAGCGTAGTTGGGGCGCGTGATAAATCAAGCCGGCACGCCCACCTTCGATGAAATTTAGCGTACAACAAACGGCGAGACGGATCGGGACTCTGACGCGCGAGCGGCCGCGGCTGGCGCTGGTGCTGGGGAGCGGGTTCAACGGAGTGTTGGACGCGGTGGAGGTGGTGAAGGAGATCCCTTATGAGCGGTTGCCGGGGTTTCCGCGGCCGACGGTGGCGGGGCACGGCGGCAAGCTGGTGGTGGGGAAGCTGGGGGGCAAGGTGGTGCTGCTGCTGTGCGGGCGGGCGCACTTCTATGAGGGGCATTCGCTCGAGACGGTGACGTTTGCGGTGCGCGTGCTGGCGGCGTTTGGGGTTCGCGATCTGGTGCTCACGAATGCGGCGGGAGGGATCAACCGGCGGTTTCGCGCGGGAGAATTCATGCGGCTGACGGATCATATCAATTTCATGGGGGCCAATCCGCTGCGGGGGCCGGTGGCGGAGGGGAGGACGCGGTTTGTGGATTTGAGCCGGGTTTATGATGCGCGGTTGGGGCGGTGGTTGGTGCGGGCGGCGCGGGAGACCGAGGTGCGGCTGCATGCGGGGACATATCTGGCGGTGTCGGGTCCGAGTTACGAGACGCCGGCCGAGATCCGGGCCTTTGCGAAGTGGGGGGCGGATGCGGTGGGGATGAGCACGGTGCCGGAGGCGATCGTGGCGCGGCAATGCGGGCTGGCGGTGGCGGGGTTGTCGTGCATCACGAACCTGGCGGCGGGACGGAGCCGGCGGCCGTTGTCGCACGAGGAGGTTTTGGAGGCATCCAAGGAGGCGGGACGGCGGGCGGCGCGGATGTTGGGGCGCTTTGTGGAACTTTATGAAGAAAGCTGAGAAGCAAAAACTGGTGGCGGCGGCGGTGGCGGCGCGGGCGCGGGCGGTGGCGCCGTTTTCGAACTTTCAGGTGGGCGCGGCGTTGTTGACGCGAGATGGGGAGGTGGTGACGGGGGCGAATGTGGAGAGCGCGAGTTATGGACTGACGTGTTGCGCGGAGCGGATTGCGTTGTTCAAGGGCTTGACCGAGGGGCGGCGGGATTTCGTGGCAGTGGCGGTGGCGGCGCGCAAGGACGGGGGCGCGACGCCGTGCGGGGCATGCCGGCAGTTGCTGGCGGAGTATGCGCCAGAGGCGTTGGTGCTGGTGGTGGACAGCGCGGAGCCGGGGCGAATCAGGGAGTTCACGCTGGCGGAGTTGCTGCCGGAGGCGTTTTTGTCGGTGCCGA
>CAZUUP010000650.1:0-3345 GCA_964623105.1 uncultured Akkermansia sp. | reverse complement strand
GGGTGGCCAACGTCGTTTTCCTGAATCGCACCGGATCGAGTCCAATGATTGATACTCTGCAATCCAAGTCCCCAGCCACCCACCAGCACCCGCCCCGCCCCGCCCACGTAGCCGCCGCAGTTCCGCCTACCCCTCCCGCACCGCTCGCCATCGTCCGCCCGGAGCATTCCCGCCTGACGCTTTGCGTTCGGGCATCCTTGCTGGCGATCGCCCTCGCGCTGACAACCCTCGCCGAAGCCCAACAACCTCCCGCCCCCAAACGGCCCCCTGTTCCTCATCCTCCTATTCCGCCGGCCACCGTTCCCCCCGGCGGCACCGTCAACCTCCGCCCGCCCGCCATGCCCGAGGCCCTCGCCCTCGTGATGCAAATCACCGACAAGCTGCGCCAATACGTCCTCACCGGCGAACTCGCCAGCGTTCACAATCAGGACATGGCCCTGAACATGGCCCTCACCGGCCTTCTGCGTGAAAGCGACAAAATCGCCGCCGACCGCCGCGAACAATTCAAGGTCGAAGTCGTGCAATACTCCCGCAAAGTCTCCCGGCTTCACAACGCCGCCGACGCCCAGGATGCCGCGGGCGCCCAGGCCCAACTCCAAACCGTGCAGGAAGCGTTCAACCAACTCCGCAAGCATTTCCCTCCCGACATCCTCAAAGCCGCCACCCTCCTCGCCGACCCCAATTGCAACCCCGCCACCGCCGGCCAGACCAACGCCCTCGCCGCCCTGCACCTCGCGTCCGTTTCCGCCCCACCCACCATCCGCGCCACGGTCCAGATGTCCGCGCCTCTCACGCAGGGCGAGTTGAATCAGGCGGTTCTCAAACTCACCCGCACCAACGGCACCCCGCTCCTCACGCAGGAACTTCAGGAAGTCCACCAGGCCCGCATCCACCTCCTCGTCATCGAACCGAGCCTCACAGACTATCACCACCTCCACCCTCAACCCGGGAACAACCCCGGCGAATACATCTTCCACTTCACCCCGCGCAAAACCGGCACTTACCGAATCTGGGCCGACATCCGCCCCGCCCCGATGAACCTCCAGGAATACGCCGTCGCCGACCTTCCCGGCCTCGGCCCCACCGCCAGCCTCCTCGACAGCGCTACCGTCCACCAGACCACAGTCCACGGCTTCACCTTTCAACTCACCCTCCCTGAGTCCAAAATTAAATCCGGCGTCCCCACCCTCAGCCGCCTCCGCGTCACCGGTCCCGATGGACGCCCCTTCGCCGGACTCGAACCCGTGATGGGTGCCTACGCACACCTCGTCGCTTTCCACGAAGACTTTCAAACCGTCCTCCACCTGCACCCCCGCTCGGCACCCGCACCCGGCTCCGACGCCCGCGGCGGCCCCGAACTCGAATTCCAACTCTACGCCGTCAAACCCGGCTTCTACCGCCTCTTCGCTCAAGTCCAAATCGACAGCATCTCCCGCTTCGCCCCGTTCGGCATCCAAGTAGTGCCGTGACGCACCGCCACCCCGCGCACCGCGGGAACGATCTGCGCCGCCCGAAAATTGAGTTTGGAGTTCCGCGTTCATGCCGCCCGACGAACGCACGATCCATCATCCATCCACCGCGACAACTCCCAACTCCCCATCAAGTTTTTCGATCAACTCTGAAGCCTCCCCCACCCGCCATCGTCCATCTGCCCACTCAATTTGCCACCTGCCATGCCTCACCCGACCCTCCCCTCCCGCCGCCACTTCCTCGCCACCACCGCCACCCTCTCTGCCGCCGCGACCTTTGGCTTCCACCTCCGCGCCCGGGCCGCCGCCCCCGCCATCAAGATTCGCGACACCCGCGTCATCAGCCACCAACCCGACCTCTACCACGGCTGGCCCACCCTCGCCCGCCGCCGCAATGGCGACCTCCTCGTCGTCTGCTCCGGCGCCCGCGAAGCCCACGTCTGCCCTTTCGGTCGCGTCGAACTCATGGTGTCCCATGACAACGGCGAATCCTGGGGCTGGCCCCAAGTCCTCCTCGACAGCGCCATCGACGACCGCGACGCCGGCGTCCTCGAAACCGCGAAGGGTAGCCTCCTCGCCACCACCTTCACCTCGCTCGCCTACGAATCCATCCTCCAGCAGGCCGAGCGCAAAAAGCCCGGGGAAAAAGGCGCCTTCTCTGAAACCCGCCTCAAACAATGGCGCGCCGCCCACCAACGCCTCTCCGCCGATCAGCGCAAGTCCGAACTCGGCCAATGGATGACCCGCTCCACCGACGGCGGCGTCACCTGGTCCGCCCGCTACTCCTCCATCGTCAATAGTCCCCACGGCCCCATCCAACTCGGCGACGGACGCCTCCTCTACGCCGGCAAGGAACTCTGGACCGGCCAGAAACGCACCGGCGTCGCCGAATCTACCGACGACGGCGTCACCTGGCGCTGGCTCGCTGAAATCAACCCCCGCCCCGGCGACAACCCCGCCGACTACCACGAACTCCACGCCGTCGAGACCAAGGACGCCCGCATCCTCGTCCAAATCCGCAACCACAACCGCAACAATACCGGCGAAACCCTTCAGACCGAATCCTCCGACGGCGGCAAAACCTGGTCAGTGCCACGCAGCATCGGCGTCTGGGGCCTTCCCTCCTTCCTCACCCGCTTGCGCGATGGCCGCCTCCTCATGACCTACGGCCACCGCCGTCCGCCCTTCGGCAATCAGGCCCGCCTCAGCTCCGATCACGGTCGCACCTGGTCCGAACCCTTCATCATCTCCGGCGACGGTCCCGGCGGCGACCTCGGCTATCCCAGCACTGTCGAACTCGACGACGGCTCCTTCGTCACCGTCTGGTACGAAGTCCTCAAAACCTCCCCCCGCTCAACCCTTCGCCAAGCCCGCTGGACTCTCGAAAGTTGAAGCGCGAAGAATTCTCCAGCCGATCGCTCCCCCGATCCATCCCACCGCACCCGCCGAACGCCTAATTTCCGCTGGAGCCACCACTCATCCCCTCGCAATACTCCCGCATTCCCAACGGCCAGACCTGCCACATCGCCGCACAAAAACATCACCCAATACACCTATGAAATCTGCCCTCACCTCCGCCCTCATCCTCCTCGCCTCGCTCCTCCCCACCGCCCTCTCAGCCGCCCCGCTGCGCGCCCTTCCCGAAGGCAAGCTTCCCGACGACCGCCGCCTCGCCCCGCCCAAAGACCTCAACGGCTACTTCCCCTTCACCCCGCCCAAGTCCAAGGAAGAATGGAACCAACGCGCCGAATTCGTCCGCCGCCAGATGAAGACCGCCCTCGGCCTCTGGCCCATGCCCGCCAAAACCCCGCTCAACCCCGTCATTCACGGCAAGATCGACCGCGACGAATACACCATCGAAAAAGCCTATTTTGAA
>CAZUUP010000649.1:0-3346 GCA_964623105.1 uncultured Akkermansia sp. | reverse complement strand
CCGGGCCGAACACCCCCTTTGGCCATGCGGCCGCTCCGAAACCAGGTTATCCGGGCAGAGCGCGAAAGCAGCCCGGAGGGCATGTGATCCCAAAGAAGCGCTGGGAACCCGGATGGCCCCCGTCTTGTGCCGCGGTGACCGGCGCAGCGCGACACCGCTTTCGCAAACACGGAGATCGCTCATCCTTTGCATGGCCTCCGCCCGCTCAAAAGCGACGTCGCCGCCGCGCGTGGCCGACGCAGTCCAAAACAGCGCCGCGCTTGCTCGGAGCGACCTGGCGGAAAATTGTTCCGCCCAGGTTCCGTTTCATTCAATCGAAAATTCTTCGCACGCGCGGGAAATTCCTTGTCCACCTTCGCCGTGAGGGGTAGCCAGTACGGCCATGTCCAAAACCCTGTTTGTTCCTCTCGCTTCCACGGTCGCGGCCTTGAACCGCCGCGACTTTCTCCAACGCTCGCTCCTGGCCACCAGCCTCGCCGCGATGTCCGGTCCCGCCCTGCTGCGCGGACAAAACCTCAACAGCAAGGTGGACGTCGCCGTGGTCGGCGCCGGCGGCAAAGGCGCCAGCGACACCGACGAATGCGCCAAAGGCGGTGCCAACATCGTCGCCCTCTGCGACGTGGACAAAGGCACCCTCGCCAAACGCGGCGAAAAATATCCCCAAGCCAAGCGTTACGCCGACTATCGCAAGCTTTACGAGGAAATGGGCAAGAGCTTCGATGCCGTCATCGTCTCCACCCCCGACCATGTCCACGCCCCCGCGGCCAGCCTCGCGATGAAGATGGGCAAACACGCCTACGTGCAAAAACCCCTCACCCATTCCGTAGCCGAAGCCCGCCATCTCCGCCTCCTCGCCGCCGAGAAGAAGGTCGTCACCCAGATGGGCAACCAGGGCAGCGCTGGCGACGGCCTCCGCCGCGCCGTCGAAGTCATCCAGGCTGGCATCATCGGCAAACCCACCGAACTCCACGTCTGGAGCAACCGCCCCATCTGGCCCCAAGGCATCGACCGGCCCATGGGCGAAATGCCCGTCCCCGAAAACCTCGACTGGGACCTCTGGCTCGGCCCCGCGCCCTTCCGGCCTTACAACAAAGGCTATCACCCCTTTGCCTGGCGCGGCTGGAAGGACTTCGGTACCGGTGCGCTCGGCGACATGGCCTGCCACACCGTCAACATGCCCTTCCGCGCTCTCAAGCTCGGCTATCCGACCCTCATCGAAGCCGAGGCCGTCTCCGACAACCATGCCGAAACCTACGCCCGCTCCTCGCGCATTCGCTTCGAGTTCCCCGAACGCGACGGCCTCCCGCCGCTGAAGTTCTGGTGGTACGACGGAAAACCCAACGACCCCGAAGTCAAGGCCATGCGCCCCCACGACGACATCGTGAGCGACGTCATCGCGCTCTCCGCCGGCCAGAAGGACAAGAACGGCAACCCGAAGCCCGCCGCCCTGCCCTCCAGCGGCTGCCTCGTCGTCGGCACCAAGGGCCGCCTCTACTCGGCCGATGACTACGGCTCGACCTTCTACATGCGTCTCAACGACGAACCGGCCATGAAACACCAGCGTGATCACGGTGCCGTCGCCGCCATCCCCGAGAACTTCGTCAAGTGCGTCGGCGGCCATTACAAGGAATGGGTGGACGCCTGCAAAGGTGGCCGCACCCCCTACTCCGAGTTCGCCATTGCCGCGTATCTCACCGAAATCATCCTCCTCGGCTGCGTGGCCGTCCGCGTCGGCGTCGGCAAGAAGCTGGACTGGGACGGCCCGAACATGAAGGCCCGGAACATGGACGTCGCCCACCTCGTCAAACGCGACTACCGCCCCGGCTGGACGCTCTGATCCGCTCCCATCTTGTCCCCACGCAAAACGGGGCGGGCACCAGCCCGCCCCGTTCATTTTGAAGACGTATCCTCCAGCCCTTACTTGGGCAGGAGATCGGCGACCAGGGCCTTCTCCTCCTTCAACTCCGTCTCCGTCGCCGCAATCTTGCCGCGGCTGAAGTCGTTGAGCGGAACGCCCTGCACGATTTCCCACTTCTTGCCGTCCGTGCGGATCGGGTAACTGAACATGAGCCCCTTCTCGATGCCGTAGCTGCCATCGGAGCAGACGGCCACGCTGAACCAGTCGCCCGCGGGCGTCGGCGTGGTGAGCCGGCGGACGGTGTCCACCACGGCATTGGCCGCGCTGGCGGCGCTGGAAAGACCGCGCGCCTCAATGATCGCCGCGCCCCGTTTCTGCACGGTGGTGATGAAGTCGCCGTGAAGCCAGGCATGATGACCGATCACATCCGTGACCGGCCGGCCGTTGATCTTCGCGTTGAAGAAGTCCGGGTACATCGTCGAGCTGTGGTTGCCCCAGATGGCGAGGTTGCTGACGTTGGCCACGTCCGTCGCGGCCTTCTTGGCGAGCTGGGTCTTGGCCCGGTTCTCGTCGAGCATCGTCATCGCGAAGAAGCGCTCGCTGCCCACCCCCTTGGCATTGTTCATCGCGATCAGGGAATTGGTGTTGCACGGATTGCCCACGACGAGCGTACGAACGTCGCTGGCCCCGTTCCGGGCAATCGCCTGGCCCTGGCCGGTGAAAATTTTGCCGTTGATCCCGAGCAAATCCTTCCGTTCCATCCCCTGCTTGCGCGGGACGGCGCCGACGAGAATGGCCCAGTTCACCCCCTTGAAGCCTTCGTTCAGGTCGGAAGTCGGCACGGTCCCCTTGAGCAACGGGAACGCGCAGTCCTCAAGCTCCATCACCACGCCGTTGAGAGCCTTGAGGGCCTTCTCATCGGGAACTTCAATGAGATGCAGGATGACGGGTTGATTCGGACCGAACATCGCGCCCGAGGCGATGCGGAACAGGAGGGAATAACCAATCTGGCCGGCAGCGCCGGTGATTGCGACTCGGATGGGTGTCTGGCTCATAATTTTGTTAGAAAAACCGGGAGGGACTATAGAAACCGTCGCGAGCGGGAAGCAAGCGCCGGTTTTGCGATTTCCCGCGACCGGGAGCCGCTCCGTTCACCACCCCACATCCACCCCCACCCGCCGAACAGAGGCGGCGGATTCCCCCGGCCAGGCAAACACCGCGGCGCTACTTCGCCGCCTTCAAAAACGCCAGCAAGTCCGCCAGTTCCTGCCGCGTGAGCACTTGATCGAGGCCTTGCGGCATGATCGAGACGGAGCCGGGGCGCAGTTCGGCGATGTCTTTGCGCGCGATGCGCTGTTCGGTCTCGGGGCCGGTGGCGAGGATGACTTCCTCGGGCGCGTCCTTGCGCAGCACGCCGCTGAATTCCTCGCCGCCCTTGGTGAGCACCACGAACGGCTCGTAGCTGCGCACAAAACTGGCGCTCGGATA
>CAZUUP010000648.1:0-3352 GCA_964623105.1 uncultured Akkermansia sp. | reverse complement strand
GCGCCAGTGGCGGGCAGTTTTCGGTGGCCTGCCGGGAACTTCACCGCCCGTTTGGTTTCCTCCAATCGGTGGCGGCAAAGCAGCGAAACAAAGTCGTGCGCGGGTCAACCCAGACAGCAAGCACGAAGGACGCAGCCATACCACGGCCTCGCTCCGTCAAAGCCACACACGGCCCTGCCACCCAGAAACAGCGCCGACCACCACCCCGCAAACCCGCATCTTCCCACCGGACCCGCAACCGCGATCACCCGCCTTGTCGCGTGCTACTGCGGCAACAGCCGCTGCGGACAACAGCAGTTGGCCATGGGACAGGCAGCGGATTATCTCCGCCGCTTGATGGCATCCACCTTGGACGCGCGTTTTCAGCCGACAGGTTTTCGTTCACTTGGGCTTCATCTGCGGGAACAGAATCACGTCGCGGATGCTTTCCTGACCGAGGAGCATCATGCACAGGCGGTCGATGCCGATGCCCAGTCCGCCCGCAGGCGGCATGCCGTGTTCGAGGGCGGTGATGAAGTCCTCGTCAAGCTTCTGCTGTTCGCCGCCGGCCTGATGTTCGAGGGTTTCGCGCTGGGCGACCGGATCGTTTTGCTCCGAATAGGCGGGGGCGATTTCCTGACCGTTGATGCAACATTCGAAGACTTCGACGGTGCTTGGGTCGTCCGGCGAGAGTTTGGCGAGGGGGACGAGTTGCCTGGGCAGATGGGTGACGAACGTGGGCTGGATCAGGGTGGGTTCGATCAGTTTTTCGAAGACGGCACCGGTGACCTCGAAATCCTCGTAGGGGGTCTTGATCATGTCCGCGGCGATACCGTGCTGGAGGAAGAGCACCTGGCGTTCTTCGACACTCATGGTTTTCCAGCCGGCGTGGTAGATGGCGATGAACTCCGGGGACATCACCTCGCCTTTGTGCCCGATGTCGGCGCCGAGGGCGATGGCGCGGAGCTTGCGTTCGAGGGGGGTGATGTCGAACCAGTCGGCACCGGCCTTCTCACGGACGAGATCCTTGTAGGCAACGCGGCGCCAGGGAGGGCTGAGGTCGATGGTCTTGTAAACCTGCCCTTCGTGGTTTTTATGCTCGATCTTGAGGGTGCCCAGGACCGATTGGGCGACGTGGCAGATGAGGGACTGGGTGAGTTCCATCATGGTCTCGTAGTCGCCGTAGGCCTGATAGGCCTCGAGCATGGTGAATTCGGGGTTGTGCTTGCGGGAGAGACCTTCGTTGCGGAAGTTGCGACCGATTTCGAAGACGCGGTCGATGCCACCGACAAGGACGCGCTTGAGGTAGAGTTCGATGGCGATGCGGAGGTAAAACTCGCAGCCGAGCGCATTGTGAAACGTCTTGAACGGCTGCGCGGCGGCACCGCCAGGAATGGCCTGCATCATGGGAGTCTCGACTTCGACGAAGCCACGACCGTGGAAGAAATTGCGGATTTCGCGGACGATGGCGCTCCGCTGGAGGAAGGTCTGGCGGACAGCGTCGTTGGCGATGAGGTCGAGATAGCGCTGGCGGTAGCGAATTTCGGTGTCCTGGAGGCCGTGCCATTTTTCCGGCGGCGGGCGGAGGGCTTTGGCAAGGACGACGAAACTTTCGAGCTTGAGGCTGATCTCGCCCATTTTGGTGCGGAACAGGGTGCCGCGGGCGCCGACGAAGTCGCCGAGGTCGAGTTGCTTGAAGATTTCGAACTGTTCGTCGCCGAGGGCTGCCTTTTGGGCGTAGATTTGGATGCGGCCGGAGACGTCCTTGAGGTCGATGAACTGGCTTTTGCCCATGTCGCGGTGGGCCGTCATGCGTCCGGCGATGGCGACCGGCTGGCCTTCGGGGTAAGTACCGGCGGCGAACTTTTCGCGGGCGGCACCGCAACCCTCGGTCGGGGTGAACTTGTTGGCAAAGGGGAAGATGCCTTTTGCGTTCAGGGTGGCGAGCTTGGCGCGTCGCTGCTCGATCAAAGAATTGGTGTCGTCCATAAATTCAACGGGAGAGATCAAACACGGAAGCGGGCGCAAATCCAACCTTTTGCTGTGGGTGGGGATGGGCGGGCGGGTATTGGGGGTGCAAGATGGTGGTCTTGCGAGTGGGGACGGGGTTGGGGGCAAAATCGGTATTCGTCTGTATGGCGCCGACGGTGGAAGTGGGTAAATTGGGATGTTTGCGATGCGACTGGGTCTGAATCGGGCGGCGAAAGACCGGAAATTGGCGTCCGTGGGATAAGAACTGTGGAATTTGGCCGTTTGATTTCCGGGCAGTGTTGCCGTAGTTTCCGCCGCCCGAGAGGGAGCAGTCGTTCGTCAGTTGAAAGCGATTTATATTCGCAAGTTATTGATAATGAGTAAGTTGTTTTCTGAAATACGGGAACTTTTGGGGCGCACTTGCCACCGAATTTCCGGTGCTTCTCGGGTTTTTTTGACTCGGAGTGGAGTTTTTTTGCTGTTGGCAGGGCTGGGGGTCGGCGGGTTGCAGGCGGCGAATGACCTGCCGCCGGGGTTCTCGCTGATTCAGGTCGGTGGCAACGCTTCGGTGGAGTTTCCGGTGGCGCTGGCGTTTGCGCCGGACGGGCGGCTTTTCGTCACGGAGCAAAAGGGGACGGTGCGTATCTACAAGGACAATGAGTTGCTGCCGACGCCGTTCCTGACCCTGAATGTGCATTTCTTTTCGGAGCGGGGCCTGGCGGGGATCACGTTTGACCCGAACTTTGTGAACAACGGTTACGTGTATGTGTATTACACGGCGATGACGCCGACCATTCACAACCGGTTGAGCCGGTTCACAGCCAGCGGCGATCAGGCGGTGCCGGGGAGCGAGGTGGTGCTGATTGACTTCCCGACGCTGGGCGCGTCGGGTTTTCATAACGCCGGCTGTCTGAAGTTTGGGCGGGACGGCAAACTGTACGTTTCGGTCGGGGAAAACAACATTCCGGCTTATTCCCAGTCGCTGACGAATCCGATGGGGAAGATTCTGCGGTTGAACGGGGATGGGACGTTTCCTGCGGACAACCCGTTTTACAACCAGACGACCGGGGTGAACCGGGGAACGTACGCGATGGGGTTTCGGAATCCGTTCACGTTCGATATTCATCCGGGGACGGGCCGGTTGTGGGTGAATGACGTTGGCTACTCGACGTGGGAGGAAGTGAGCGAAGTGGTGCCCGGGGGGAATTACGGCTGGCCGACCTACGAAGGACCGTCGAACGATCCGAATTTCAAGGCGCCGGCGGTTGCGTATATCCATCCGCCGGAACCGGGGAGTTCGGCGATCACAGGGGGCGCATTTTACCATCCGCAGACGAACCAGTTCCCCGCGGAATATGTGGGCAAATACTTCTTCATGGATGGTTACACGCAGTGGATCCGG
>CAZUUP010000647.1:0-3372 GCA_964623105.1 uncultured Akkermansia sp. | reverse complement strand
TGGGTCGGGAAAGTTGCGCCGTGGCTGGACGCCCAGCCGTGACTTGCTAGTCTGCGACGCAGCGCATGACACCCGGTTTTTCCTACCGTCCCGGCCGCGAAATTGCCCGTGGCGGCATGGGCGCGGTGCTCAGTGCCCAGGATCAGAAGTTCGGCCGCAGCGTGGCCATGAAGGTCATGCTCCGGCACAACGCCGGCGAGGTGGAACAACAGCGTTTCCTGCAGGAAGCCCGCGTCCTTGGCCGGCTCGCACACCCCAACATCGTGCCCGTCCATGATCTCGGTACCGATGCGCAAGGGCGGCTCTTTTATACGATGAAGCTTGTTCAGGGCGTTACCCTGCACGAGGTCATTGGCAGGCTGAAAGCGGGGGATCAGGCCACGGTCGCCCGGTATCCGCTCGCTGCGCTGCTCACCATCTTCCAGAAGATCTGCGACGCCATCGCCTTCGCGCACTCGCAGGGCATCATCCACCGCGACCTCAAGCCGCAGAACATCATGGTCGGCGAATTCGGCGAAGTGCTTGTGATGGACTGGGGAATAGCCAAAATCCTCCCGGGAAGCGCGGCGCAGGTGGCGGTGAATCCCCCGCCCGGCACGGGACCGACGGGCACGCTGATCGTGCCGCCCTCAGCCTCCAGTCGTCCCGTGGTGGACACGGATGCGGCGACCCTCGCGACCGATCCGGATCAGGGCTCCGTGATCAATCCCGGCCGGTCGGAGGTGGTCCCGTTGGCCTATTCCGCCCCGTCGGACATATCGGTGACGCCGGTCTCGGGTACGCAGCTCACCCTCGATGGCGTGGTGATGGGCAGCCCGCATTACATGTCGCCCGAGCAGGCCGACGGTCGCATCGGGGACCTCGACGAGCGGTCGGACGTTTATTCGCTGGGCGGCCTGCTCTACGCATTGCTGGCGCTCCGCCCGCCGGTCGAGGGACGGGACGTGAGTGAATTGCTGAACAAAGTCCTGCAAGGTGACCTCACGCCGCCAGCGCTGGCGATGCGTGGTCAGAAACTTCCGCACCTGCCCGACGGTGCGGTGCCCGAGGCGCTGTCGGCCGTTTGCATGAAGGCCCTGCGGGTCGTGCGCCGGGAGCGTTACCAAACCGTGGCCGAGCTGGCGCGGGACATCGCGGCGTACCAAGGTGGATTTGCCACGGCGGCGGAGCGGGCTGGTCCGCTCGTCCTGCTGTGGCTGTTTCTCCGGCGGCACAAAGCCCTGACGGCCGCGGCCGCCTTCATGCTGCTGCTTACGGCGGGATTCATCGCCCGCCTCGCCCGGGAACGGGATGTGGCCGAATCGAACGCCACGGCGGCCCGGCAGAATGCCGCCACTGCCGCCGCAAACGCAGAGCTGGCCGAGACCAACGAACGGCAGGCGAGGCACAACGCCGAACAGCAACGGCGCGAAGCCGCCCGTGCCCGGCTGTTGCTGGCGGACGCGGCGGCGGCGGCGTCCGACCTGCCCACCCTGACGCAGGCCTTGGACCAGTGCCCGCCCGATTTGCGCGACCAGACCTGGGAGTATCTTGCCGCCAAGCGCGACGCTTCAGCCGGCGAGTTGCGCTTTGCCGGTTTCGAGCGCCCCGTCGCTCTCGCCGCCGTGCCGGGGCAGCCCGGCCGGTTTGCGCTGGCCAACGGGGCTGGCGACATCGCTTTTGTCTCGGTGACGGATGGTGTGGTGGAACGGGTGGTCAAGACCGGGCGAAACGGGCTGGCGCTGGTCGCATTTGCGCCGAGCGGAAAAACCTTCGCGGTCGCCCGCCGGGGAAGTGCCGAGGTGGATTTGTTCGACACCGCCAGCGGACAGCGCCGGAGGACCGTGGCGGCGGCGTACCCGAATGTGCCGTGGCTGGCGGTGCTCGAAAACGACCGGCAATCGCTGGTCGCCGCCTACAGTCTTGCCCCCAACCAGGTGCCCCGTCTGCAGTTGCTGGACATGCGCACGGGGACCACCCGCTGGCACACGGATGGCAATTTCACCGGCGTGGTGATCCATCCTGACGGTGACCGGGTGCTGGTCGGCAGCCTGGCCCGTCGGCTGCTCATTCTTGATGCCGCCGACGGCACCGAGCGGGCGCGACTTGAGGCTTTTGTCATTGTGCAGGCCCTGAGCCCGGACGGACGGCTGCTGGCGGTGGGCACCGCCGCGGGCGAAATCCTGCTGGTGAACCCGGCTACCGGCGAGCTGGTGCAGCGGGGCAAACCCTTTTCCGGCACGCTCAAGTCGCTGGCCTGGTTGGGACCGGGCCATCTCGTCGCCCTCGGTACCGAGGGCAAGTTCGCAGAGTCACGCTGGGTGTTCCGGCTCGTGGATGCGCAGTTGCTCACGCCGCGCACAACGTTTTTCGGACTTCGCCAGGGAACGATCGATACGATCTGGAGTCTGCACCCGCAGAGCGGCGATCTGGTGACGCTCGATCAACCGCCGCGCAAGTGGCTGTTCCCCGTTGATCGCGAATTCGCGCGGAAGCGGCAGGAATCCGAGCAGGCCTGGGGCGGGGTGTTCACGGCGGATAATGCCCTCATCGCCCGCAAAGGTTTTCGGCTCGCGCCGTACAACGACCGGCTCGGCGAATTGTCGGGAGCGACGTGGGATTACAGTCTGGCCGCCGCCCATTGGGCCTCGAAACAGCTGGCGCTGGCCCGGCATGTGCGGGGCGCCCAACCCGGCTTGACGCTGCTGAACATTGCCGGGGAGAACCCGGCCGAAAAACTCTCGCTGCCCGTCCGCGGATTGGTCAACCAGATGGCCTTCGATCGCGAAGGCCTGCGTCTGGGAGTGGTCACCCGCGACGGGGAACTGGAGGTGTTTTCACTGCCGGACGGACGCAGCCTCCGCCACCGGGCGGGCAAGTTTGAGCGCCTCGTTTTTGCCGGCACCAACCTGTTCGCCATCGCCGTCCACACCGGCAGCGGAACGAAGCATGATTACCGGCTCGAACGGCTCGATCCCGAAACACTCCAAAGCAGTGGCACGATGCCAATGGATTTCCAGATAAACTCGCTGGCCGTCTCGCCGGATGAACGCTGGCTGGCCATCGCGGGCGCTGACCGTTGCGTGTATCTGGTGCCCACCGAACCGTCGCCAGACGGGGGCATCAGGCCGCAGAGTTTTTTTCGCGCCCACGACGGCGCGGTCGGCGTGCTGACCTTCCACCCGACCCAATCCATCATCGCGACTGCCTCGGCCGACGGCACGGTGAAGCTGTGGAATTATCGGGAAGCCCGACAGCCGCTGGCCTACTTCCTCGGGTTGGAGGGGATGCCCGTGACGCTGTCGTTCAATCCCGGCGGCACGCGATTGCTGGTGGACGGACAGGAACGCACGACGCGGGTCTATGACGTGAGCGGCGTGATGGTTAAGTAAG
>CAZUUP010000646.1:0-3384 GCA_964623105.1 uncultured Akkermansia sp. | reverse complement strand
ACACCAACCTCAAGCTCACTGAAGCGCTGGAGTTGAAGGTCATGGCACCCCGCCAGATCGAGGAACTGAAACTCAATGTCAGCCGCATCTACGTCATCACCGCCGGGATGATGAGCGAACACACGGCCGCCCATGATCTGGGCGCCCGCATGGTGGGGGACGAGCGTCATGGAATCTTCTTCGTCGGCTACGCGGATCCCGACACGCCGGGCGGCCGGTTGAAGGCGTCGAAACCGGGCCAGCCGTTCTACTTCAGCCGGATGGCCGGCGAACTCGTGCATCGCGCGGAAGTAAAGGATTTCGATCTGACAGCGCATGCCAATCGCGAGGAACTCCTGGACTTTGTCGGGCAGGTTGATCCGCGGGTGGTTTTCCTCGGACACGGCGACGAGGCGTCCCGCGGGTGGTTTGCCGAGCAGATCCGCCAGCGTTTTCCAAAGATCCGCGTGCACCAGCCCGAGCCGGGAAAGGTGATCGAGGTTTGAGGCCTCCCGGACCCAACGTGCGACTGACCGCTTTCGCGTCATGGAATGCGGTTCAATCGGCTTCCAGTTTGAACTTGAACCGGGTCGCTCCAAGAGCCATCCTCCGGCCGAGTCGCTCGCGGGTGTGCGCCGGGTGACGTCAGCGGTCCGGTCCGACAGTCCAACGATTATGAAAAGCTTGGCAACCTCTCTGGCTCTCGCGGTTTTCCTCGGCTCTGTGGGAGCCGTTTCATCCCGCGCCGAACTGGTTTCCTTCTCGGCCTTTCATCCGGCACCGGTGGGCAGTTCGCAAATCACCGACTGGAGCACGACTCTGACTTTTCCCAAGTTCAACCCCAGCCTCGGATTCCTCAACAGCATCACCTTCCGGCTGGCCGGCACCGTCTCCGGTCTCTCCCAGTCGGAGAACACCAGCCCGTCGTCCGGGAACGACATCACGCTCAACCTTAGCGCGGCGTTGCAACTTTTCCGCCCCGGCAGTACGGACCTGGCCAACCGGCTGGTGGTCACCACCCCCACCGACATCCGCACCTTTTCGGCGGGAACCTACGACGGAGTCACGGATTTCGCCGGCTCCTCGGGCGTCACCTTCGTCGTCCCGAACACCGAGAAGGTCAACAAATTTGTCTCCACTTCCGACGCCGACAAAGCCCTCTTCAGCGGCTTGGGAACCATTGACCTGCCGCTGACTGCCACCGGCAAATCCCGGGCCACGGGCGGCGGTTCGGCGATTTCCGTGTTCGACACCCGGGCGCGAGGTGATGTCACCGTGACTTACCACTACAGCGCCGTTCCCGAACCCCGGGTTTACGGTGCGGTCGGCATCGTCCTTTGCGCCGCACTGGCGGCTTATCGGCGGCGCCAAATGCGCGTACGCTCCTGATATTTTGGGCCGCTACTTTGCGCCGGACGCGGTCTTCACCGCGTCCGTTTTATTTTCCTCCACCGGCGTTCCCTGATACGCCGCCGAGAATGATTCCTACAGTCCCCCCGGTCGGAAGCCGAAGGCATTAATGGCGGGGTAGTTGCAATCAGACTCCCCTCCTTGCCCAATGGTTCCCGATGGTGGCTCGTCCGGGCACCACCCGCGGATGAGCGAACAAACTTTAGTTCATTGCACGTCGGAGACCCGGGCCGATAGACTTGGCCCGATGGCGCTTCCATTCTCGGGGCTTCCGATCTGGCTCATCCTCGCCGCCGGAGCGCTGTGGTCGCTGCTGTTTCTCCAAATCCACAGCGTCTGGACCTCCACGCCCCAATACAACTACGGCTGGGCCGTCCCGCTGCTCGCCCTCTACCTCCTGTGGAACCGGTGGGAAAGCCGCCCGGCCCCTTCGACCCAACCACCCGCCCGACGATGTCTAGCTGTCGCGGGTATTCTCCTCTTCATTCTCCTGCCCGTCAGCGTCGTTCACGAGGCGAATCACGACTGGCGCCTGCTCAACTGGATCTATGCGCTCGCGGTCACCGGCCTCACCTGGCTCGCGGTCCTTTGGATGGGCGGGACCGCGTGGCTCCGGCACTTCGTGTTTCCCCTGACTTTTCCCCTCGTCGCCGTTCCCTGGCCGACGGTGATCGAAGATCCCCTCGTGTTGAGCCTGATGCACATCGTGAGCTTCGTCGCCGTCGAGGGCCTGAACTTCTGCCGCATTCCCGCCATTCAACGCGGAAACGTCATCGAAATCGGTCCCGGCATGGTCGGCGTCAGCGAAGCCTGCAGCGGCATCCAGTCCTTCCAATCCGCCCTCATGGTCTCACTCTTTCTTGGGGAACTTTTTCAGTTCACCCGCGGCCGGCGCCTCGGTCTCCTCGGCGGGGCTGTCCTCTGGGCCTTTCTCTGCAACCTCGCCCGCGCCTTCTTCCTCGCCTGGATCAGCCACCGGCAGGGACTCCAGGCCCTTGACCGCTGGCACGATCACACCGGTCTCGCCCTCATGGTCGTTTGCTATGGCGGCATCATCGCCCTCGCGCTCTTCCTGGGTCGCCGGGTTCCTGCGGCGCCAAGTCCGGCCGCCGCCCCAATCCCGCCGGCAACCACCCGCTCCGCGCGCCCGATACCGCGCCCCGTGCTGCTTGGCATCCTCGTTTGGCTCGGCCTCATTCAGGCCGGCACCGAATTCTGGTACCGTCGGCACGAAAGCGGCGTCATCCCCCAACCCGCCTGGTCCGTGGCCTGGCCCCAGCAGACCCCCAATTTCAAGACCGAGGAATTCGCCGACCCGGTGCGGCGCATGCTGCTGTACAACGAAGCCGAAGGCGCCTCCTGGCAGGATGCCGAAGGCATTCGCTGGCTCGCCTATTTCTTCCGCTGGCACCCCGGCAACTCCCGCGCCAAGACCACCCAGGTCCACAACCCCGAAGTCTGCCTTCCCAGCGGCGGCATGACCAAAATCGCCGGACACGGCCGCCGCGAATACCCCGTCGGCGCCCTGCGAATCCCGTTCGAAACCTTCACCTTCCGCGACCAAAGCCGCGTCGCCCACGTCTTTTACTGCCTCTGGCAAAACAAGGTCACCGCCCCCACCGCCCCCGCCACCCCGGCCGAACACGCCCCCATGGGCAACTGGAAAACCCGCGACCGCCTCCGCAACGTCCTCCACGGGGAACGCCACTTCGGCCAGCAAGTTCTCGAAATCATCATCTTCGACACCCCCGATTTCTCCCAGGCCGAAGCAGCCCTCCTCCGCCACCTCCCCGACCTCATCAAACCCCGCTGACGTCAGCATGGAAGCCTCCCCCCCCCCCCCTCCCTCCCCCCCCCCCCGAATTCCCCGCCCCGCCCCCAGACCCCGGGCACGCCCAGGGAGACGAGGTGGCCGGCGGCCAGCAGCCGCTCGCGCAGCGCGTCGTACCCCGCCTCGCCCAGCGGCAGGGAGAAATCGTCGTGTCGCGGGGCGTC
>CAZUUP010000645.1:0-3399 GCA_964623105.1 uncultured Akkermansia sp. | reverse complement strand
ACCCAGCTCGCCGCCTGACCCACCGCGGTGGTTACAAATTCGTCACACACCCGGGCACTTGGCTGCCACACCCACCGGGTTGACTTCGGATCAGATCGTTACAGCATGTCCCTATGGTCTCGCCGTATTCGACGGCGGAGTCACGCCGATCGTGCCGCGCAGATTCCCTCTTAAGTTGATGAGCTGGAGGGTTTCTCCCGCCGCGGGATCGAGCGCGTTCTTTTCTTTCACGATCAATTCGTCCGGATTTTGACTCAGGCGGACGGTCGTGATGTTTCGCTGCAGGGTCAGCTCGTAGCGATCCAGCAGGGCACTGTCCACGGGCGGATCAAAGTAGCTGGCGACGTCGCTCAGCTTGGCGGGCAACTGGCCGCTGGTCGCCTTGCCGTAGTTCTGGAGAGCGCTGCCCAGCCGGTCCATGACGCGCTCCTTGGCCGCGTTGCGCAATTGCCCGAAGGCTTTGCGCGCCTCCTCTTCGGATTCCCAACGCTGGCCGAGCGCCACCTTTCGCCAGTCCTCGTCCTTCAAAAATTTCAGCTCGGGAATCCAATTGGTCGGCGACTGGTGCAATCTCTGCCACAGGTCCTGCGCCCGCATCGTGATGATGTGATCGACGTCCAGATTGGGGGGCGGAGGGACTCGGGCGACGGCAACCACGTTGAGCGGCGCTTGGGCGGCGCGGGCGGCCGAGGCTTTCAAATCTTGCAGTTCCTGCGCCATCTGCCGCAGCGGTCCCACTTCGCCGCGCAGTCGCATCAACTCGGTCTTGTCGCCTTCCCCACGCTTGGCGTCCGTCTTGACCTGCTGCAACTCCGTGCGCAGGCGTTCGCGTTCCCGCAACAGGCTGTTCACCTGTTCTCCGAGAGGCTGAACCTGTTCCCGAATGGCCTGGTTCTCCACGCGCAGCCCGGCGACCTGCCGCTGTTGCCAAGTGAGTGCACCGATTGCTGCCGCCAGCAGGAGGACGACCAATATTTTCTTGATGGCTGTCATCGGCAGGCTGCACGAGGGCGGGGCTGTCCAATGCCCGTACGCGAGGAAGCGGGGCCGGGAAGCGGACAGGCCAACCATGCCCCAGGCGACTGCGATTTTTTCACCAGACAGTTACTAGCCCAAGACCGGGATTTTGCAAAGCCGCGGGCTGGCGATTGCCGCCCCAACTGGCGGGAAACCGTCGCCGACTGGGGGACCGCCCGACAGCACGAGCGAATCGATGTCACCGATCTGCGGCCAATTACTCGCCTTGGCGATTTTGAACGAGTCGGCATCGAACCATACCTCGCCCTTGCTGGCGCGCAGTTCGGCGACCAGGACAACTTCATCGATGTCGGCAATTTCGATGACGTGCTCCAGCGTGGTCCAGCCCGAGCTGCCGATGAGTTTGTTGGTGCGCTGGCCGCCGGAAATGCGCTGGCCCGCGCCGCAACGCAAACTCGGCAAAATCAGCGGCCAGCAGCAGCAACTCGTCGAGGGTCTGCGGATTGGCGGGTGGACGCGGTTTCACCGGGGCAGGATGGAGCGTTCGGGACGGAGGCTCAAGTCCGGCTGAAAGAACGGCAGCTATTGGGGAACTCAAAAATGCTGGCAAGATGAATCCTGCAAGGTCCCCGCACGTTCGCCATGAACACCGCCTACGGCGAACTTTCCGTATCCGAGTCCAAGAGGCGTCCACGATTCATCGGATGCAGCTCCACTGCATCCCCAATTTCAGAGTCGGGGCCTCCGGCTTTCACAACGACTGTTCAGGCAGCGAGGATTGGGCGCTTTTAAGGGCGAAAGCCGGGACGGAGAAGAAAACATTCTTACTAATATTCTTACTGATCAAAAAAAATTGTTGCGGAACTCTTGGCATTTACCGGTTTTTGCTGGTGATTTGTTGGTTTGGTGCCCCCGTCAGGAATTGAACCTGAATCTCACGTTTAGGAAACGCGAGCTCTATCCATTTGAGCTACGGGGGCAACCGCCCAAACTGCCACGGCACGCCGACCATTAAACAACCTCTCCCTCCATTGTCGCGCTCAAAAGCACCGTGCCCGGGACCGCGGTGATTCTATCAGACGGCAGACCGCCGGCCCGCTTCGTCCGCTGGGAGGCTGCGGCCGCATCGACGCGGAGCGTAAGATTCATTTGCTTCATCCCGTGCGCTCACCTGCTCTCAGTCACGCTGCGCCGCCCCGCCAACCGCCGCACGGCTCCATTATTCCTTTCCGCGGTTCCGGCTTGCTACGACTCCGAGAACCCCGCCGGCACTGCCGGGACACTTTTTGTGCGCGGACGTCCATTTCCGCTGCGAAGAAAGTGCAGTGGGCGAGGCTGATGACAGCGGCAAGGGCCTGTGTACTTGCACACAGCCTCCGCGGCCTTTCCAGTGCAGTCGGGCCGGGTAACAGCGCAGCGCCGACCATACCGCCAGCCCCCGTTTGAGTTCGCAATTCCTCCAACAACTCCGGAATGCCACCCAACCACGATGCCGCAGTTCCGCGCTTCTCATGTCGCCCGGTTCTGCTAGGCTGTGCCGAACGATGACCCTCACGAAGGATCTCACCCACCTCGCTCACACCATCGGGTTCCTGTGGCTGCTGCTGCTGCTGCAATTCGTTTACCTGCTGGTCCGTCGCCAGTGGCTCTACTCCCTCCTCCCCGCCGCCATTGCCGCCCTCGTCTGGCTGGTGGGCGCCACCCTCCTTCCGTACAACCTGCTCGCGTCCCTCGAAGCCCCCTACGCCCGTCCGAGCCTCGACGATGTCCCCGAAGCCGACGCCGTCGTGATGCTCGGCGGCGGGCACGAACGTTCCCGCTATGACGCTTTCGGCGTGGGTGCCGTCACCGCCTTCGACCGTCCGATCATGGCCCTCGAACTCATGCGCCGCAAACGCGCCCCGGTCCTTGTCCTCGGCGGCGGCGGTTTCCTCGAAGCCGGGAAGCCGACCCCCGAGGCAATCATGCTCGAACGCTGGTTCGCCGCGTGGCAACTTCCCGCCGCACCGGTCATCAACCTCGGCATCAATCAGAATACCCACGACGAAGCCCTCCGCACCAAGGCCCTTGCCACCGAGAAGAAATGGACCCGCATCCTCCTCGTCACCTCCGCCAACCACATGAAACGTGCCGAGGCCACCTTCCGCACCGCCACCGGCCTGACCATCATCCCCGTCGCCTGCGACTTCCAATCCATCGGCGGCATCGCCGCCACCAAGGCCCAGGGTTTTGTCCCCACCAGCGACGGATTCCGCGTTCTCGATTCCTACGTCCACGAATCCATTGGCTGGATCATCTACCGGCTCCGCGGCTGGATTGACCTCTCTTCACCGGCTGCAGAAGCCCAACCTTCCGCAAAGCCTCCCCCCATCGAAATCCCCACGCCCACCAACATCCCCGTGCCTTCCCGCACCGCAACCC
>CAZUUP010000644.1:0-3399 GCA_964623105.1 uncultured Akkermansia sp. | reverse complement strand
GAGGCGCGTCGCCGGGGAAAGGGTTTGAACACGGAACGAGGTCGTGCCCGGGACGGCCACGACGGCACGCGGGACGCGTGCGCTCCCCCAACTCACTCGATCGGCAGCGTGGTGGCGGGCGGGGGACGGCGGACGTCGATGGCGCCGTCGTCGCAGAAGGGGCAGAGCATGCGGCCGATGCCGGAGCAGGTGAAGCATTTGCCCGAGCCGACGCACACGGGGCAGACGGCGTTATGGGCGGTGCGGCCAGAGCCCTGGCAGGAGGGGCATTTGCCGCTGCTGCGGTCGCAGGTGATGCAGCCGCGCAGGTAGCTCTTGCCGTCACAGATGGTGCAAGGGGTGACGCCGCCGGGGGATTTGGCGGCGAGCGCGCGGAGGGATTGGTAGAGGGGTTGATTGGTGGTGATGATCTGCATCCAGGCGGCGCCCTTGGCGAGCTGGAACATCTGGCGGCTGGAAATCATCTTGGTGGCGGCCTGGGCGCGGGCGGCGAGGTCGGCTTCGTTCTGGAGCAACTGGTCCTGCCGTTCGCGCGCCTGCCGTTCATGGGTGATGAACTGGGTGGCACGGGCGGCATCAAGGGCGGCTTCCTTCTCCGCCTGGAAAGCGGCGGATTCCGGCGTGGTCGCGTGGGGACGCGCTTCCTCGGGTTGGGTATAAATGAGGATGAAGGCCAGCGCGCAGGCGGTGGCGATGCTGATCATTTGCCAGCGGAAGCTCATGGCCGGGGGAGATTACTCGCGGTAGGCGACCTTGAGGCTTTTGCCCTTCCCGCCGGAGGTGGCCAGGAGATCAAGGGCGTTGGGATCGTAGCTGACGATGGAAGTGGCGTTCTTGGTGTTTTCGAGGAGGATGCCGCCGCCGCCGATGAGGGTGCCTTTGAAGTATTGGATCTGGCCGTCCTGTTTGTTCTCGATCTCCATGAAGCTGGGGCTGTACACGACGCCGCAGATGTTGGCGGGGCCGTGGATGTCGAGGATGCCGACGTTGTACATGAGCGCGGGCAGGTCGTCGTAGGGGGTGAAATTGGCGAAACCGCGGCTGGCAAGGTCGATGTTGACGGGGTTTTTGGCGGGGTTGCTGTAAACCGGCGGGTAGCCGGTGGTGTAGGTGGCGGGGTTGCCGGGGACAAGGCCGGCGAGGTTGGCGGCATTAATATTCATGGCGGCGGAGTTGATGACCTTGTCGCTGGGGCTGTAGGCGGAGCTGAAGTTGAAGACGAGGGTGCCACGGATGTTGATGCCGAAGGGGAGGGTGGAGTCGCTGAGGCTGGGGAGACCGGACTTGGCGATGTCCACGGCGACGATACCCTCGAGGGTGACGCCGGTCTTCATGACGTTCACGAACGACGTGAGGTTGGTGAAGTGATTGCCCGAGGCCTTGGCGGCGGCGATGAAGCGGTCGAAGTCGAACAACTGGTCGGCGGCACCGTCGGCGGTGTAGTCGGGGATCTCGTAGGCGGTGCTGCGGTTGTTCATGGAGATGGCGGCGTTGTAGGGCTGACCGGCGCGCATGAGCTGGCCGGGCGGTATGCGGCAGCGGTTGGTGTTCGCACGGCCATTGGCGAGGATGCCGCCGTCCACGATGGTGGCATTGCTGCCGGTGCCTTCGACGACGACGTTGCCCTTCTGGGCGACGCTCTTGCTGCTGCCGGTGTCGGCGGAACCGGGATGGTCGGAGATGATCGCGGCCCCCCAGCCGAAGGCGAGGTCCAGATGGGTGGTGTTGGTCTGGGACACGCCGCCGACGCTGGCGGTGGCGGTGATGCGGGCCTTGCTGGGGGAGGAGGAGTTGGTGGTCCAAATTTGCACGGTGACGGACTGGTTGGTGAACGGAGCGGTGACGACGCGTTCCAGGACGAGCTGGCGGGAATCGGAGAGGGAGTTGTTGCGGGCGAAGTTGTTGGGCTCGGCCTGGAGGCGGGAGAGCAGGTTGCCGGTGGTGTTGGTGAAGGCGTTCTCGAGCGCGGCGCAGCCAACCAGCACGCCGCCCTCGGCGAATTCGTACGCGGCGGCCAGGTTCTGGCGGCGGTGGGTGAGGTTGAGATTCTGGACCGAGTAGGCGTAGAGGCTCGCGATGGCGGAGACGATGACGATGGCGAGCAGGAAGTAGGCGATGACGGAGCCGGCCTGGCGGGAACGGGGGGTCGGGGTGGTTTTCACAGGGTGCAGGAGGTGGAGGTGGAAGGTTCAGTCCGGGCGGTTGCGGCGAACGGCTTGGGTGCGGATTTCAATGGTCTGGGCGCGTTCGCCGAGGCCGCTGTCGAGCATGCCGTAGTTGATGAAGACGGTGGCGTTGTTGGTGAGGGAGAAGACGGACAGACCGGGAAGTTTGCGCAGGCAGCCGTTGATCAGGGTGGTGCTGGCGGTGGAATTGGTGTTGGGTCGGTAGATAAGCTTGTTGTCGGCATAGGAGGTGTCGCTGCCATCGCCGCTTTGAAACTGGAACAGTTCCCAGTGGTCGCGGTCGTTGCCGTACAAGCCGTCGTTGTTGCTGTCGGCGCTGACGTTGTCATCGAAGGCGAGGATGAGGGTGTTGCCGGTGGCGTCGTTGGTGACGAAGGTGGCCAGGCGGATGCGGGAGACGATGTAGTCGGCGGCGTAACCGGCGCGTTGATTGAGCAGGTTTTGGCGGGCGATGCCGGCGAGGGAGCGGCCGGTGAAATCGGAGAACACGAAGAAGCTGCTCATCACGAAGATCGCGATGGCGGAGGCGACGAGGAGTTCAGGCTGGGTGAAGGCGGCCTGCCGGTGGCGGCGGGCGGCGGCGGGGAGGCAGTTCACGGCTGGCCTCCGGAGAATTTGTTCACGATGGTTTGCAACTGGGCTTTGACCGGTGTGCCGAGGGAATTGAAGCTGGCGCACACGGTGACGAGGTGGCCGCTGGCAACGGGTTCAATGCGGGTGATGAGGGAGCCGGGGACGAGGTATTGGGTGCCGCCCTTGTCGAGGGAGATGTTGACAGAGTTGCTGGTGACGGTGGCGCTGCCGGTGAAGGGGGCCAGGGGCGGGTTGTAGTCGTTGGTGCGCACGGCCTCGAGCTGGCCCTGGACCAGGGCCATGGCGGAGGTCATCTCAGCCAGGCGGCGGGAGGAGTTGTCCATCACGAAAAGGGCGTTCATGCCGGCCAGGACGAGGCCGAGCAGGAGGCCCGAGGCGATGAGGACCTCGAGCATGGTGAAGGCCGCGCGCCCGGCGGACGGCTGCAGGTTCGTTTTCATTTTGCAACGTCAGGCAGGGTCATGGCTTGGGGCACACGACCGCCTTTGGGGGTATATCGGCAGGGAGGGGGAAAGTTTTAAGAGCCAGTTTGAGAACTCGGTGGGGGGGCGGAACGGGCTCCGGGGTAGGGCCGCGCTGCCGCGTGGCCGTGGCCTTCTCCGTGGTGCGGCGCACGAAG
>CAZUUP010000643.1:0-3419 GCA_964623105.1 uncultured Akkermansia sp. | reverse complement strand
GCTCTAACAAACACATTCATAAGCAGTTGATATGGAGCGTTTCCCAAGCCCATCAATTTTGCGGAAATTCAGGGTCCGCCCGGAGGTTTCTTCCTGTATCAGGACGCTTCCGCAGCGGGTGCGAGGCTCTCCTCCAGCCCCACCGCAGGCGCCAGCTGTTCCTGCGCCATGCGCCAAGCAACGGTGTGGTTAACATTCCTGCTGCTCTTGGCTTCCCTCACCGCCCAAGAACGCAAACCGTCCGATTCCGCCGCGCGTGGGAAGCGGCCCGCCAACCCCGGTGCTCCCCGCGGCGAGCGTCCGGCCAGCACGGAACGCAACGCTGGTGCAAGCGGTGCGCGCACGGAATTCCCCGCCGGGCTCAAGCTCACCGACGAATTGGGGCCCAAGCTCGCGAATCTGACCGAGCAGCATTCCCGCACGCTGACCGCGGAGCGCCGCGCCGCCCGGGACGCTGCGATCAAGGAAGCGCGCGAGAGCGGCAAGGATCGTCAGGCCGCCTCGGACGCCATCGCCGCCGCATTGAAAATGACCGATGCCGAGAAGGCCCAACTCGCCGAGCTGGACGAAAGCCTGCGCGATTTGCGCCGGCAAATCCGTGACCGCATCGTGGCGTTGCTTACGGCAGAACAGCAAACCGGGTTGGAGAAGCGTTTCGGCGCTGGCCGTCCCCGGAATTAGAAACTCGCAGGAAGACCGAAGCGCCGCGGCCCTCCTGCTTCCGTCCTATCGGTCATGGCGACGGGGTGTTCCGGCGACCCGCGCCATTTTCTCCCGCAGGAAGGCCGCACACTTGGGCACCTGCGCCTCGCTGAGACCGTGGAGGAAAATTGGGCCCCTGAAGCCGTAGTGGTGCAACAGAGAGACGTACCGGTCGTAGTCGAGCTTGCCTTCGCCGGCTGCCTTGTGTCCCGCATCGCCGTCGCGGTCGAGGTCCTTCGCATGTGCCATGACGATGTCTTTGCCCACCAAGGCAAAGGCTTGATCGAGAATCTCACTCATCCGGGGTAGTTCCCCTGCGTGAAACAGATTGGCCGCGTCAATCGTGACTTTCAGGTGCGGGGAACCGATTTCGTCCAGCAGTCGCCGCGCCTTCAGGGCAGAATCGACCACGTTGTTAACCTCCGGCTCGAAGGCCACGAGCACATCCGCCTGCCGGGCGATATCAACGGCGGTGCGCATGGACGCGACCATGTCCTTCCACGCTGCGGGCGAGTCGTTGTCGGGATGTCGGCGCCACATGCTCGAGGGGTTACGGGTACCGCTGCACAAGTGAATCCTCGGCACGCCTAATTCTTTGCAAAGCCCGGCCAGGACGCTGAGCCGCCGCAGTCCCAAAACCCGATGCTCAGCGTCCGGATGGCACATGTTGAAAGTGCCTTGGAGGGAAGCGATGTTGATCCCACGGGCCGCCGACTCCCGACGGATGCGGCCAGCCAGATCCGGCGGAATTTTATCCGGCATCGCAGGCAGACCAGCACAATCCAGTGCGAGTTGGACGTGCTCCATTCCAGCGGCCTTGGCGGCGGCCAAACGGCCTTCCAGCGGCGGCCGGACGAACGTGGAAAGGAAAATTCCCAGTTGCATGTGCCCGGGCTGCTTTCCGGCAAGTTCCGTGCCGGTGGTGGAGGTGGGCGCAGCGGGGGCAGCGCCAATCGTGGCTGCTGGCAACTGGCTTGGCCCCCCTGTGACTCCGACCGCGAGGGCACTGATGGCCTGCAAAAACCCGCGCCGGGTCGGATAAAAGTCGTTTTCGGAACTGGGTTGATTCATAGGATGGTCTGCCGGCCAGCGCTTGGCCCGGTCGTCGAGGTCGCGTTTCGCCGTACGCCCGTTCGACTCGGCACCGCCGGATCCATTCGTTTTCAACGCCAGGCTAAGAACGGGTTGGGTATTTGTGTTGCGCTCGCCTCGAGGAATCGTACGGCGTCCCATTGCTGCTCGACCCCGGTTGGGGGGCGCAAGGATGGCTCATCAGCGGAGGCGTAATGCGCGGGCGGCTTTGACGCCTGAATGACCTGCCGGACCAGGGTGGTCTTGCAGACCTGACGCGGACCGGCCAGCACCTGGAGAAGCCGCGCCTTTCTTTGAGCTGTTTACTGAGCTCATCGTGGGTGGTTTGGCGGGTCATCCAGATTGCTCGACAAGTGGAGATGAAATGCTCAGTCCGAGGCCCAAACGATATCCATTCACCAGCCAGGCCGCGCCCGGTGCCGCCGGATCAATTCCGACTCCTAAATCAACCTCTTGGGCCGAAGCGAAACTTGAGACCCAATCCCGTCACGCCCGATTCCGCAGAGGGGAACGGTCAGCAAACCTCCCCAACCCACCAGCCACGGCGACGCATCCGCAAGCGTCGCCTTTCTTTCAACCGGACTTGAGCTGCGGTCCCGAAAGCTCCATCCTGCTCTGGTGAAACCGCGTCCACCCGCCAATCCGCAGACCCTCGACGAGTTGCTGCTGATGGCTGCGGATTTTGCCGAGTTTGCGTTGCGGCGCGGAGGCCAGATTCCGCCCACGCTGATCGTCGCCACCCCGAAACGACCGCTGATCTTCACGCCGGATTCGTTTCGGGATGATCGGGGCAAGGATGAATTTGCCGCCACCTGCCGCTGGATCTGCATCGCGTATGAGGCCAGCGCCGCCGTGCTGATCCTGGAGTCGTGGATGAAGTTCGCGACGCCCGAGCAACCGTTGGACCCAAACGAATGCCCTTCCGAAGCCCTGGACCGGGTCGAGGTGGTGTTTCTGGCGGGGGAGGCGATCGGGGTTCATCGCCCGCGCATCCTCAAGATCATCCGCACCGATGCCGGCGGCTTCTTCGGGTTGACGGAAATTGAAGATGTTCCGGCGAACAGCTTTGCGGGACGGTTTGCCGAGTTGATGCCGCCTGTGAAACCGGACCAGAAGATGGTCGCGGTGGCCCGGGCGTTGTTGGCATCGAAGGGGGTGGATGAACGGCGGTTGGGCAGCGGACGACGGGCAGCGGGGTGAATGTGCGGCCGGAGATGCGGGGTTGAAACGAAAGGTGATCCGGGTTCCCGTTCGATGCACAGCCCTCATCCCCCCGCCACCCGACACTGCAGGGCAAGAACACGGAAACGAGGTCGCGTCCGGGACGGACACGACGGCACGCGGGACGCGCGCGCTCCCCATTCCCTCCGGTTCCAATCCGGGAGCACACGCCTCCGGCGTGTAGTTTCCGGCGTCCCGCCGGAAACCTCGTCCCCCATCCCCCCGACACGCCGATTCGCCGCAAAAAGACGCAGAAGCCGCAAAAAGGTAAGGCGCGCCTGTCCCCCGCGCACCACACGACCCCTTCCCCAAGAAATGCCAATCTCAAGAATCGACCCCGTCCCTCTCCGGGCACTGAAATCCTGCCCCCCTGTGACAGTATTTGTCATACCGGTTGGTGCAGA
>CAZUUP010000642.1:0-3419 GCA_964623105.1 uncultured Akkermansia sp. | reverse complement strand
GGCGGGCGGGGGCGGCGGGGACGAGGCGGGCGAAGAGTTTGCCCGAGCGGGTGATGCCAACTTCCTCGCCATTGGCAATCCACGCGGCGACGCGCGGGAACTTGTTACGGAGATCGCGGACGGTGGCGGTTTTCATGGTGCTACAGAACATGTCTCACGCGTCTGGGGGCGTCAAGGAAGGGTCGGGAGTTCAGGAGTGCGCCCACGAACGGACGCGGATGGGCGGACGATGCAATGGAAGGAAGCCAGATTGGTATTCTGAATGGCGATCAGATTGGGCCCGGAATCTTCTGGGTCAATTGTTTGGGAAGTATCGGGTGGGGCATTGTGACAAAGCTCAACTGGCAACTCAAAGTCGGTATTTCGCGCAGGATGGTCTCGATATTCCTCCAGTATGCAATCGCCGCCCTCAATGCATTCCGCGGAATAACGCCTACCACTGAAACGGCTGTTCCGCCGCTTATCTTTCACCAACCATGTCGCAGTCGGGGCGCGATGGCTTACAACTGTTCCCTTTTTATCCCGCCAGCACATTCTCGGCCATGCCGCCTCACACGAACCGGCTGGCAATTTTGCGGTGGGCGCTGGTGAAGGCCAGTTCGGCCAGTTCCGCCGCGGTGGCCCAATGTTCGTGCGGCTGCGCCTGCGCTTCCACCAACTCGGCGCGATGGATTTCCAGCGTGATCCGGTAGCGGGTGATCGAGTGCCGCAGTTCACCCAGGCGCGCGCCGGGCCGGATGCGGCGGCCACCGTCGAGGGTGACGATTTCAGCCAGCGGAGCACCGGGCGCGAGTTCCACGTTGGGAAACTCCCAGAGGCCGGCATTGACGTTTCCCGCGGGACGCTGGCGGACGAGATGCCGCCCGGACCGGGCAATCACGAACGCGACGAAGCGGCGGGCTGTCAGTTCCGCGCGCGGCGTCAGGGCGGGCAGTTCGTGCGTGCGGCCGTCGCGCGCGGCGGCACAGAAACGGCGGACCGGGCACTTCGGGCAATCCGGTCCCCGCGGGGTGCAAACGGTGGCGCCGAGTTCCATCAACGACTGGTTCAACCGGGAACAGGCGCGCCCGGCGGGGGACTTCTGGCTGCGGGCGGCGAATTCGACCAGTTCGGCGGCCCGGGACCAGAGCTGGCGGTTGGTCTCCTTGCCGCGCGGATCGCCCTCGAGGGCGAAAACCCGGGCAAGCACGCGCATCACGTTGCCATCGAGGATGGGTGCAGGCTGGTTGAAGGCGATGCTGCAAATGGCCCCCGCCGTGTAGCGTCCGACGCCGGGAAGCTCGAGCAGCCGGGACAGTTCCTGCGGGAACCGGCCGCCGAATTTTTCCGTGATGATCCGGGCGGCTTTCTGGAGGTTGCGGGCGCGGCTGTAGTAGCCCAGTCCTTCCCAGAGCTTGAGCACCCGCGCCTCGGGCGCACGGGCAAGCGCGGCGGCATCCGGGAGTTCGGCCATCCAGCGTTCCCAGTAGGGAATTACGGTCTTCACCTGCGTCTGTTGCAGCATGACCTCCGAAATCCAGATGGCGTAGGCGTCGCGGGTCCGCCGCCAGGGCAGCTCGCGGGCGGACGCGGCGAACCAGTCGAGCAACGCAGGGACCAGCCGCTTGAGCACGCGGTCACCGCGCGTTGAAGGGGCCGCCGCCGCGGTTGAAGGCGCGGCGGCAGTTCGGCGGGTCAATTGGACGTTCGCTGCCACAGCCGGGGAGGTTAAGCGGGGCGGCGGACGAATGCAGCGTTTTCCGCGCACCGGGCAGCGCGCTGGGGACAGACGAGGCCCGCCTGTTCGCAGGCATTCCGAATGATCCCCAAGCGAAAGCGTGCGCCCGCGCTCAATTACAGCCGGCGGGGAGCGCGAATCGTGTTGCGCCATGCCGGAGCATCGGAATAATCACGCCACCGTGCCGGCAGCTTTTGCCGCGCGCAAAATCGATGATCGACTGGAACATTCAATCGCGGTCCCACGGCTGCCAGCTCTGCCAGAAACCCTTCGCGGACCAGCAGCCGTATCACACGGTGCTGTGCGACCAGCGGCACGAGTATCAACGGCTGGACGTTTGCGAAGCCTGCTGGCAGGCGGAGACAAAGCTCGAATCGCATCAACGCAAGGGCTTCATCTCCCAATGGCAGGGAACCTACGAGGCGCCCCCGGCCGCACCGCCCGAGGCTATCCAAAAGGACACCGCCGAGACCTTGCTGGCCAAGCTCGTGCAACGGAACGATCCCCGCTTCCGCGCCGCCAGTTACATCCTGGCCGTGATGCTGGAACGCAAACGCATCCTCAAGGTCCGCGGGCAGACAACCGAGGGCGGCCGGCGCATGTTCATCTACGAACATGGGAAAACCGGCGACGTGTTTACCATTCTCGACCCGGACCTGCAGTTGAATCAGCTCGAGGAGGTGCAACGGGAGGTTGCCCATTTGCTGGAGCACGGCTTCAACGGCAATGGCAACGGCAACGGCGGCAGTCCCCCCACCGGCACCACGGCTCCGGCCACACCCGCGCCGGAAACCGCCGCCGAGCCGCCCGCGATTCCCACGGCCGAGACGGCGACGCCCGCGCCTGAACCCAGCCCCGCTGCGCCCTGAATTTTTCCGCGCCCCGTGCCTGACCTTGACGCATTTCAAACCCGGCTGGGCTATCGTTTCCAACAAACGGATCTCCTGCGCCTCGCGCTGACGCATTCCTCCGTGACCCACGAGGCCGGACGGCCGGCGCCCAACAACCAGCGGTTGGAATTCCTCGGGGACGCGGTGCTCCAACTGGTGTTGACCCGGGAATTGTACGACCGCTTTCCCAACCTTGACGAAGGCGCGCTCACGAAATCCCGCGCCCAACTTGTCAACCGGCGCTCGCTGACGGCCCAAGCCCGGCGCATCGAGCTGGGTGGCAGCATCATCATGAGCCGCGCCGAGGAATCGAACCTCGGCCGGGAGCGTCCCTCGATCCTGGCCAACGCGTATGAATCGGTGGTCGGCGCGCTGTTTCTGGATGGTGGCTATGAGGCGGCGCGCGACTTCATCCTGCAGCAATTCAGCGGTGAGTTCGGGCAGGTGAAGGACGCGCCGCAGTTGTTGAATCCCAAGGGTGAATTGCAGGAACTGCTCCAGGCCACCGAAGCGCGGCCGCCGCATTACAAAATCCTGCGATCCAGCGGTCCTGACCACGACCGCGCGTTCGAGTGCGCGGTGTTCAACGGCGCCGTGGAGATCGGCCGCGGCAACGGAAAAAGCAAGAAGGCGGCGGAAAGCGCCGCCGCCGAGGCCGCGCTGCTCACGCTGCGGGCGCGGCAGGCAACGACCGGGGCGGGGGCAGTGGGCCCGGTCCCTGAACCAACCGCCACGGGTCCGTCCCCGGCATAGCCGCAACGATGCCGCCGCAACGACGCGTTGCTGTGGGGCGGCTATCCGCACGGACTGGC
>CAZUUP010000641.1:0-3428 GCA_964623105.1 uncultured Akkermansia sp. | reverse complement strand
CGAAACCACGGGACGCCCACCCGCCCTCCCCGGGGGCGCCACCTTCACCTCACCACGCCACTGGCACGCTCAACTTCGCGCCCATGCGGTTCTTGTAAAAAAGCTGCCGCTGCGTCGCGCCGTACTCGTGGATCAACCGCGTGATCTTCACGTCGTAACAGCAGTATTCGGCGATCTCCAGCAGCTTCCCCTCGCGAAACCAGCGGATGGCTTGCAGGCCTTCCGAAGTTTTCTCCACCCCGAGCGTCGCCGTGGCAATCGAGTCCAGCGATAGCCGGTGGGTCACGGTCTTTTGCAACTCCACCATCATGTCGAGCGTGGGCAATTGCCGCAGGTCCAGCGCCGTGTAGTGATGCAAAACCTCATAGTCGAATCCGAGATTGTTGTAACCCACCACCAGGTCCGCCCGCTGCAATTCCCGGATCAGGTCGTCCACGTGCTTCTCCCCGTAAACATGATAACCCCCGCGCGCCGTCGAATAGGTCACCCCCACGCTCATCAGCATGTCGCCGGCACGGTTCCAGCCTCCGACCTCGTCGGCGGACTTCTGCGTTTCCAAATCGAAATAAACGATGTTCTTCATCCCGCCACACCTGTTCCGCTTCCCACCCGAGCACCACGGGCCAACCGCACCCGCCGAAGTCTAGGTGCCCGCCGGAAGCCCGCGAGGGAAAAACGCCCGCCGCCCGGCTGCACCACGGCCCCGCCCGCGTGCGCAACGCTCACCGTCCGATGGTGACGTCACGCGAACCCGCGCAACAACCGCAACAGCCAGTCGATTCCCAACAAGGCACTCAGCACCAGCAACAGCACGTACCGATTCCACAAATCGACGGTCTCCACGCGCTGCACCGGAACTTTCTCCAGATTCTCCAACGCACGCCACGTGGACGATTTCTCGCGGTCAATGTGCTGCCCGCCAGTGTCGCGCGCGATCCGCCGCAACCCGGCCTCATTGATTCGTTGGTCGCTCAATTCCGCACTGGCCGCCTGCACATCAAACGCCAGCAAGGTGTCCGCCGCCACCTTGTCCTCGACGACGACACTGGCGGTCACCTTGTGCTGGCCCGCCCGCGTCACATCAAAACGCGCGACATGGAACCCCGGGACCGCCGGATCGGGAGCGAAATCCAGCGGCAGCTGTTTCCCGTCCGGCAGGGTCACCTGCGCCTGGACACGGGCCTTGGGCAACGCCTGTGCGGCCTGAACCTCGGCCCGCAACACGACGGTCTGGCCCGGTTCAGGGCGGCTGCGATCGGGCTGCAGGTTCAGGTTCACATTGCCGGTGGTTTGCCGGATCGGTGCCAGCGTTCGCAAGGCCTGCTGCCAGAAAACCTGATATGGCGTCGGCCCCTCGGCCAGTCCGCCCACCATCTGCCATTTCCACAACGATTCGGTGCCCACAAACAGCACCCGCCCACGGCCCACCGTGTGTTCGGCCATCAAAATCAGCTTGCCGTAAGGATTGGCCAGTTCCGCCGCCTCGACCAACACCGTTGCCGCCGGTTTCTTGCGCAACGGCGCATACAGTTGGTCCACCGGACTCAGTGCCGCCCAGAAGCCGGCCGGCACGCCGGTCGGCGCGGCAAAAAACGGCGTCGCCAGACCGTCCGCCGTCACTCGGACCGGTACCGGGCCCGCCAGCGGTGCGGCGGACTCCGGCGACAAGTCCACCGGCAACAGGGCCGCCAGCAAGGGTTGCGCCGCCATTTGCCGCAAACTCGGTCCGCCGATGACAATCAGCGATTTGCCTTCCTCCGCCACCAGCTCGTGCAGGGTCCGGACAAATCCGCGCGGCCAGCGACGCGGATCGGCGCTGCCCAGCACCAGCGTGTCAAAGCCGGCCAGCTCGGCGCGGGACTGCGGGAAACCCGTCACTTGCGTCCGCCGGTCGGGCTCGGCGAGTTGCACGAACGCATTTTCCCCGCGCGCCAGAAAGGCCGTGAGCGTGAAGCTCGGATCGTCCTCGAAAATGCGCCGGAGGAATTTGAACTCCCAGCGCCAGTTGTCTTCGAGGAAGAGAACCTCGTTGCGCGTGCCGACCACTTGCACGCTGAACTTGTGGGAGTTTGCGCTGTCGGTGTCGCTGGCGGGCGTGGTGGTGGGAGCCGTGGCGGGCGCGGGTTTCGGCGCAGGCGACGCCGTGCTGGCGGGCGCGCCGTCGATGGTGATTTGGTATTCCTTCAAGCCCGCTTCCTCGGGGCGGAAGGTGACGCTCACGCGCTTCTCGGACTCGTTCGCGGCGAAGGTCAGGGGCTGCGTGGCGACGAGCTTGTCCCCGTCGCGAAGCTGGAGCGTGAGTGGTTTGCCCGCGAGGCCGGTGGCGCGCAACGCGACGCTGAAGCGCGACTCCGCGCCCAGCAGCACGCGGCGCGGGGCCTGCACCTGGGCAATGGTGAGTTGCGCGACCTCGGCCCCGCTGGCGGCGCTGGCGGGGGCGAGCGTGTCCACGACCAGCCCAAGCTGCCGCGCCACTTCGGTGACATCGCGCGTGCCGAAATCGCGGCCATCGCTGACGAGCAGCACACGTCCGCCGGGGACCAGCGGGGCGTCGGCGCTGCGCTGCTGGCGGTAATGTTCCCAAGCGTCGGCGAGACTTTCGCCGTAGCGGGTGGTCGCGCCGTTGGGCGTGAGGGTCGCGAGGTCGGCCGGGGCGGTGGTGCGCGCGTGGGAATCGAACGCGAACCAGTGGGTGTTGGGGCGTGCGGCGAGTTTGTTTTTCAGGCCGGATTGATCGAGCCAGCGCAGCGACTCGGTGAGGCGGCCCGCGGGCGCGGCGGCGTCTTTGATTCCCATGCTTTGCGAGGCATCGAGCAAAACCAATACGGGCGGGCCCTCGGGCACGGTGCGACGGAACGAGACGATGGGCTGGAGCAGGCAAAGCGCGAACACCGCGACGATGCCCACACGCAGTGCGCCCAGGCCGATGATCCACCGGCGCGGCAGGCGTTTCTGCGCCAGCAATAGCGAGCCACGCGCGAGCAGCGCGAGCAGCGCGAGCGTGAGCAGCGCGATGAGCCACAGCGGCAGCACGGGCATCCAACTGATGTTTAGCGAAGGGAACATTTCAGGATTTTGAAAGGAGGCCGTGAGCCACTCGAACAAGTGTGGCCGTGGTTGGCCGAGGGAAGCTTTCTCCCTCGACGCGGGTCAGGTTCGCAGGGAAAGAAATCCTCGAAGCAGAATGTCGCGCGGGAAAATGGGGAATCGCCACGAAGCGGGCGACGCTTCCGACTCCCTCTCCCCTCAACGGGGAGAGGGTTGGGGTGAGGGGTGGGAACGCACGGGGCGTGTGCTGGATGTCCACCGTGTGCGGCGTTTTAGCGGATCCTCTTTTGGTGGGGAATTGTGCGTTCGGACGTCGCGGGTTGGCCCACCCCTCACCCTCATTCCCTCTCCCCATTGAGGGGAGAGGGAGGTCCGAGGCG